>CAUYTW010000047.1 GCA_963575715.1 Gammaproteobacteria bacterium
CACAGCCTATCACACAATTTTTTAGGTGTCACCTTACTTATGCACAGATTAATATCAAAACCAATCTCTGCACTAATAGCTACGGCTATTTCGGCAACTCGTCGCTCATGGCCAGCTGTGTATGGGTCGCGCATTTCACTCAAAATCATCGCAACTCGCACTGTATTCATTAACGCATCATGCAGTTTTTCGTTGACTATGAGTAATTCTGCGGCACGTTTTTCTTTTTCTTGATTTTGAAAGACGAGTTGCTCATTAACTATAGCTAATTCTGCTAACAGCTTTTCTTTTTCTTGAATTTGGTGGGTAAGTTCTTCGTAGGTTTTATAGGTCATGGCTTTGGAGTTCGCCGCTAATGCTTGATTTTAGAATTGGAAAACATAGCCATTAATTTGATATCCACAGAGCCTTATATTCACATGGGCAGAACAAATCGTCCTGCTATAAAGTACGGGATTTCTCGGGGTGAGGGGTGCATAGTGAATTCCCGTCGACATTGCGGCTTTGCAGCTTTTAAAACGGCCATAGCCCGCTCAAGAAAAAGCGCGATAACCAGCCAAGCACATTGGAATCAGCCACCGCTCCGGTACCGCCATATTCAATTCGCGCATCGGCAACTTTAGTCGAAGGAATAGTATTATCCGGGAAGATGTCGGTCGGACGCACGATGCCAGAAAGACGCACATATTCTTCACCCTGATTCAAGGCCAGCCATTTTTCCCCGCGCACCATCAAATTTCCATTCGCTAACACTTCCGCCACCGTGACTGTTACGCTCCCGGAAAGTTTGTTACTTTGCTGACTGGCTCCTTTCCCGGCGAAGCTCTGCTCGGAGCCTAAATCAAATCCCAGATTAAGATTGCCAGCCGCAAGCGGCAGTCCTTTCGGGGCGTAGGCATCGACCGCTCGCCCTAAAATGGTCGGGTTGGTGATGGAAGTTTTGTTGCTTTTATCGGCGCTGGTGTTTGCTGATTTCGATGCATTGGTAGTTTCGGTGAGGATAATCGTCAGGGTGTCGCCAACTCGATGCGCACGGTTATCTTGAAACAGCATAATCGCTCCTCCAGCCTGATAGATGGCACCGATATTCATGCCTACCCTGGAGGTGTTAGCAGGAGGCTCGGGATAAACTGGCGCAAAACGAGGGTCGCGTGGCAACCCGCCAGCGGCGCAACCACCGAGTAGCACCACCGACAAGACGAACATTATCTGGACGTGCCGTGGTGTCTGCCCATTAATGGTAACTGACCAGTACGATTTGGATGACATGGCTCGCGTTTTCCTGATAGAGATATTACTTAACGTGAACTCGACGTAAGGAATCGAGTTTTTTAAATTCACATCACAATTTATTGACATCTACCTGGGAAGGCTCAATCAAAATGAAGGTAAAACCTTAAGTTAAGGGATACAACCGTTTATCATACCGCTTACATCGAGTTCACGTTTCGATAGTATCCAAACGCAGGTTATGATTCCAAAATTTAACCGATAACTGCATCATTCGCGTTGAGTGTTATTTTTAATCACAAGACAGACAACTCCACGATTTTTTAGCATGGAGCACATTTTCTGCGCGGTAGCTTCGTCGGGAATGGGTGGTAGACGTAAACGGAAATACTCTCCAGATTCACTTATGGTAATTATTGGTGGATAATTCTTTAATAAATTTCGGTGCTGTGAAACCAATTTTTTTCGATATAATTTTATCTCTGCTAAATCATGTTGCGCAATAAGCTGAATTTGCCAATTTGAAAAAGGTACCGTTTGTGCCTTTTTCATGACGAAACAGTTAGCGTTGCTTCGGGCCTGTAAGTTTTCGCACCAATTTTGGGCGATTTTTTCATTTGGCATGGGTTTCAAGTGTAGATAAAAATATCCGCTAGCCTCGTCCAGGCTGATTAGCGGTTCTGTTTCTTGCAACAGATCGGCATATTGTGTTGCAAAAGATTGACGATATTCACGCAATTTTTCAAGTTCGCGTTCTTGCATCAGTTGCACCTGCCAAAAAATAACATCCTTTCTTGGAGAGAATGTGCGTTTTTTAGCAGCATGGACGGGACGAATTTTTTCAAATTTCTCCGTTGCTGGTAGCTGATTCAATGAAGAAATGTTCGTTTGTGGGATATCCTCCTTCTGTGCTGGATGATCTTTCGGCGGTGACGAGGCGAGTGGAACAATTTCAGGTACCACCTGCTGGAAGGACGGATCGGGTGGCCGAGATACATTTTCCGATTTAATCTCGACTGGTTTAACCTCGCCAGATTCAACCTCATGTGGCGTATTTGGCGTAGGATTTGACTCAGTGGAAGCTTTGGGAATCTCTCGGTAATCAGTTGCCTTTGGCAATAAAAGAGTTGCCGGAGGTAACCGATGAATCCAGCTTGGGTCGCTTGAGCGAATGGTTCTAGGCAACGGTGCCACATCAAGCGCGGAGCTTTCAGTCAGTGTAATTAGGCAACCCAAAAAGCCCAATGCCCGGGCGATGATCACTATACGCACCATGATTGCTTTTTTATCAATCCAACGTAGTGGAGTGAATCTCAACTTAGGCTAATCAACCAGTTACCCTTGCAGGTCACCCCACAAGCCCCTCGATCCCGAAGGGTCGAGGGGTGATTGACGTCATGAATTATTCTGGCGATATTGCCACCGGGCAGATTACCACGGCTCCCTTGGCTTGGGCTTCTTCTCCACAAGCAAAAATTTGTGCTCGATTGTTACCAACCATTTTTGCTCCCAGGATTAATTCTCTATAGGCTATTTCATCCGCTCTGAACAAAAGAGTGCTGCCGGAATCCCAATATTGCGCACGACCAATTAGCAAAGCGGCCAATTCAAAACGTAGTAATGGCGGGATGAATAAAAATAGCGAAATCAAAATTATTATCACAACCAGCACCAAGAATAACCAACGACGTATATTCCATGTTTTGCGGATGAATGGCAATTTAATAAAAAAATTGTTTGCAGGGATGGATGCCTGAGAATCAAGTAGACGTTCCCGATTATTTCCTAATGGAGATTTTGAGGCAGAAATATTTTGCCGGGTCAGTTGGATTAATTCTTCAAGCACCCTGGGTTCGGGTTGACGTTTCGCTTCGTCAACGTCGTACAGCAGACATGAAGGATCAATCAACCATGCCAGGATTCGTTTTTCCATTACCTGCCGAATCAATGCGCTATCTTTTGAATGGTATTGTCCTTCGTATTTAGTGTCTTCCTCGGAAACAGGAAAGAAAAATTGCCGTGGTGCGTCGGGGCTGGCACCGTGATAATTGATTAATTCCAGCCATTTCGTGGCCAGATCGAGGTAGGCCGCACTTACTGGATCATGCGGAGCATAGACCAACACTGGTTTTCCATACTGCCCAGCCTCTATGACTTTTTGGCTCCAGGGAATCGACAGCGCCAGAGTCATTGGCCCGTATCCATTACGCAGAGAGCTAACCAGAGCATTTTTCGTGTCGGTTTGCAGGGTTGGAAGTAGATATACCCCACGCAATGGTTGCTTCATTCCGCCCCGGATCCGCTGAATGGTTGTTAGCAATGTCGACAATCCTGAATCAGCAGGAACATTGGTCGCAGTTGATATAGGGATGAGTACCCAATGCGCAGCAACCAAAGCATTTAGAGTAATAAGGCTGAGGTTGGAAGGGCAATTAACAAGAACCAAATCAAAGCGTATTGATAATGATCGAAGAGTTTCCAAACTTTGCGCGAGACGAGTACGGCTATCCCCTACCGGCGTCAAATGTTGCTCGACGGCGTTTAATCCTTCTTCGGAAGGGAGCAAAAATAAATCCGGAATTTCCGTAGCAGCAATCATTTCCCTGGTTATGGCAGTATTGGTAAAAAGACGTGATGATCCACCATCCTCGTACCACCCGCGAATTAAGGACCCGCCAATACTGCCGCGAGAATCTAAATCAATTAGTAATATAGAGCGTCCCGAAGCGGCAAATGCCACTGCCAGGTTCATTGAGGTCGTTGTTTTGCCTGCGCCATTAAAAGTGCCAACGACCGTGATTATTTCAGGAGTAGGCCTGAGATCAGGAAGTTCTGGATTCATAGATCCTCGGCGTGGAAACCCATTGATCCAGTAGAGTCGAGAGGTTCTTGACCATGATTGGATACTGATTCCACATGTGGTGCCACATTCACCAAACTTTCCAGCCCCTGACGTTGCCTGCCAATTTTTGAATCAAAAGGTTTCGGTTTAATTAACTTCGTGCTGGCAGAATTAGCGGGTTGGGGAGGAGAAATTGGTTCAGCCGTCGGAAAAGGTGGCAAATTGGAACGTAATGAAGGTTCAGTCGCAGGAAAAGAAGAAAAATTGGAACGTAGCTGAGAAGCACGATGCGCGCGTGAACTTTCAATCCGATCCGCAGGTTTGGCCAGTTTGGTTTTAACCTGTTGACGATGCAATAGTGATTCTCGTGGAGGCGGACGCCACATGACATTCTCAGGGCTACTAGAGGATTGTTTTGTAGTTAAGCCTTCAGAATTAGTTGGCGTGTCATTTTCAGGTGACGGCTGAGAGGGTGATTCCACGCTGACAAATTTTTCTATAAATTGATTCTGCACGGGTTGTTTTTCTATTTGCGCGGGTGAATTTGCCCTACGACGTGATTTTTTTCTGGACCACCACCATATTCCCAACCCCAACCATGCTCCCCCGCCAAGAAGAGCGGCACCCAGCAGTGTCCACGACACCCACCAAAGATTCACTGTTTTCGTTCCGCTTTTGGTTAAGCAAAATAATTATTTTTTGAAGCGAATTAATAATTTTTTAAGGCATAACCTGTTTGGTTTGCAAAATGGAATGCGACAGGTTTTGAAACAAATAGGGGAAGTGAGCGGCTTTGGTTTTTGTTCAGATCCGAGATGTTGTCCCCATGCTTCTTGACGCAGCTCGGCATACCATGCTTCCAATTCCACACGCGCACGCGCGGTTTCTGTCCAGTGACGGATAGGGGCGTAATCAATACTCACCAATTCATCGATTCCAGAATTCCAATTACCTCGCCGTAGCTCTCTCAATGCGCGCGCCACGCGGTTCTCTATTTTTTCAGTTCGATTTCGAGTCTTAGCACCTTTATACGAAAACGGCCACCAGGCATTCCAAAAATAACGACGGGTTGCTTTTTGGTCTTCGCGTTGAATCAGGAGGTCACCATAAAGGTGTTCGAGTGTTACCAACAAAAGGGGACGACCTGAAACACCATGAACTGCCGTTGGTGCCAATCGGGTAAGCAACTTCGATTCTCCCCATATCGCCCGCAACGCCATCAATTCGGACTGAAAATCATTTCCCGCGATTAATTTTAGACCCATTTCTTCCATGGCCATTACTCTCCATAGAACCTCACGTTGGCGTTCCTCACGCTCGGCGGTTTCACGCAGCACTTTTTCTAAACGAGCGTCTATCTGGGTTCGAGATAATTCTAGGGCATTCAACAAATCCGTTGAACGCCGTTCCAGACGTTCACCCCAGAGAGCCTGAGACGATGCGACCACATCAGCCAAGTCTTTTGAATCACGCTTCTCGCTTATTTCCCGCCATGATGCTAATTTCACGCGCAGCATAAACCACGCAAAAAATATTGCCGGAATCAACACCACAAACAACAACCACGCCGAAATACGAAAGTCGGTACGCCCCGCCAATTGTTCAAGCCAGCGTGCTTGTGACGATTCAACAGTTTTGGTCAAGTCCTGGGAACGTTGCTCCAGTAGTTCATTCCAGCGTGCTTGCGATGATTCAATAATTTTGGCCAACTCTTCAGAATTTGGTTTTGCAAAGGAAGAGATGGGTACTTCCAATTGTGATTTTGAATCCGAACGTAACACAAGCAAGATAATTAAACACAGGATAATCAGTAATAAAAAAAAGCGCAGTGAAGAACGAAAATCTAAACGCCGTTCCAGCAATTCACCCCAGCGGGCATGAGACGATTCAATGGTTTTTACCAGGTCATGCGCGTTTCGTTCCAGGCGTTGATTCCACTGCGCCAAGGACGATTCCATGGTCTTGGCCATCTGTTCCGAATATTGCTGCCACTGCGTGTTCAAATGAACCGCCTGCGTAGCCAATGCCTCGGCTACCTCGGAAGGCTTTGGTGCTGCAGTCATTTTTAGCAACCATTGATAGTCAGTAACCACCAATCGTTCCAGGCGTGGATCGCGGACAAGGATAACTTGCCAACGTTCTTCCGTCGATTTTGCGAGCAATTCTTCAAGTAGCTCCCTGCTCTCCAGGCAGGTGGCTTGCTCGCCGTCGGCAATCAGATGATCTAAACGCGCTTTCCAAGACATGGATTATTATTTCCGTTCTCCGAAACCTACCCATTTATCCTGTAGGATAAACAGTATTCGGTTCCTGCTTCACAGAGGCTGGTTTCACCTTCGATTTACGCCGAACCTCTCGACAGGCTGACGCCGCGGAACTCGCGGCCAATTTCTTAAAGTTTCTTGCTGCATTGAGGTCGCGATGATGCTGAACACCACACGAAGGGCAGGTCCAGTCACGCACCGACAACGGCAACTCATTTATCGCAATTCCGCAGGCAGAGCAGGTCTTGGCCAATGCACAGTTCCACGCAAAACGAGCCGTACCAGACGCTCGCAGGAAGTACGCCTCCTGACCGTTAGTCGGATACAGGACGATGGGGTGGGCGAGAATCATTTTTTGGCTCCTCCCGTGCTGCAGCCACGGCATTCAGCGCACGGTTTTTAGCCGAGCGTCGGCCATAAGTCGTTAGGAGTTACGCAGTTGAAAAATAGGAAGTCATTCTGCGCGAAACGAAGCGGAGTCGTAGAGTCCATCTATAACTTATAGAGATTCTGCGTTTTGCGACTGCGCACAGAATGACACGGGCGCTAACGCGCTCTATGCGCAGAATGACAGAAAAAACTCAATCCTTTTATAGAGCAGCAAGTTCAACTGCGTAACTCCTAAGTCGTAAACTATCTCCACGCCTTTTTGTAGGTGATGCCTTGCTTCTTGGCTCAGTCGGATAGCTCATGGAGAAAAGCATACATAAACATTAATGCCCATAACAGTCCATATTTCACGACATCAGTCGATCACCCCACGGTTTCAACCGTGGGAAAGATTTACGGGGCTGGATACATTATCAATGGCTCCAATACCTGCTGGAGTTTCCTCAGCCAGGCCGCGTAATCGCCAACCGCACGTCGCGCAGCCAGGATACCCAAACCGGTTTTTTCGGCTACCGCTTTAGCATCCATGGAGACCACCGACCAAGGTGGCAATTTGAGTCGTTCAAAATCGGTCCAAGCCTCGCTCAAGCATTCTTCCATCACCACCACATACAGCCCGCGTGCGCGCATCGCGGAAATTTTGGCGAATTCCGGTGTCGAGGCGTAACTATCAAAATTACCTGCCACTTTGTTGAGCACCAAAATCCGCCTGCTATTGGGGAAAATTTCACCAGCGGCTTCTACTGCCTGAATACCCCCGCCAACCGCCAGTGGATCCGCCGTCACCGGAACATAAATATCCATGGTAACTCCTGTTTCCTGCAACACCTGACTGAGATCAGACTTCCTAGCCCAATCAAGCAGAATTCCATCCATGTTGGCCCCGAGATCCACCCCAGTATCATGCTCGCTCATTTCTACCGCCAACTGGTCCCAATAGCTGTAAGCCAGAGCAGGATTCGCCCGCAACGCTTCAGCATTGGCACCGATGCGCAGCGATAAAACCTTGTCAAGCCCCATAAATTCAGCCAATTTAGCCTTATCATCAACATCGATCAGCCGCAAAGGGCGACCGATAACTTCATACTGCCAAGCAAGAACCATCATCAATATCGACTTTCCTACTCCGCCCTTGCCGTTCATCACCCAGATCGTATGTGCCATGAATACTCCACCAGAGAATTATTATCGTTAACTATTTAATCAATAACTTGGAATGTTCGCATAAAATATGCGATTTTGTCAAAAGTTGTTCGCATTGTTTTCGTTAAGCCATTATCCCGTGTTCTGGTTTCGGATATAGCTAAAGAACTATAAAATGGTAATAAAAAGTTCTTCAACGGAACATCGTT
>CAUYTW010000048.1 GCA_963575715.1 Gammaproteobacteria bacterium
ATACATACTTATTACGCCGCAAGCGGCGGGGAATATAACCCTCAGAGATTTAATCGAATAAAATTTATTTTACAAAATATTAAATAACTAATTGATAAATAAAATAATATGCTTCATCTTTTAGGACTTTTTTTATTCGGCGCGGGAATATCCATGGGGGCCAAGCAATCCGGCGGCAAAAAACCCACGACAGGAAATGAGCTTATCTCCGTAAACGCTCAAATGTTTACCGCGTGTGAAACGAAACCCGCGCCCCTCTTGTCTGAAAAATTGGCGGAACAACTGAATGAAGAAGATTTAGATTCTCAATTAAAAGTTGTTGGGGTCGGTGGTGCGCTGGCATTTGCGGGTCATTTTTTATATCCTCCTTTAAGCTTGCTAAGCTTGCCCGTGCTCGGCTATTCGGCCTGGACGATGTTTAAGGATGCTTATAAAAGCGTGCAGGCACGTAAACTGCGAATTTCAATTCTCGATTCTATTAGCGCTTGCGTAGGAATTGTATTGGGTTATTACGTCGTAGCGGCAATTGCCAGTATTCTGTACTTTTATTCAATAAAAATTTTAAACCAGACCCACAGTAAAACTCGAAAAAATTTAATCGATATTTTCGGTGGCCATCCTCAACAGGTATGGTTACTCAAGGATGGTGTGGAAATCAGCTTACCTCTGGAACAAATCCGCAAGGGTGATCGGATTGTCATCAATACCGGGGAAACTATTCCCATCGACGGAATTATCGAGGAAGGTATCGCTCAAATCGATCAGCACATGCTCACGGGCGAAGCGCAGCCGGAAGAAAAATTAATAGGACAACAAGTTTTTGCCATGACGCTGGTAATCTCAGGACGGATTATTGTGCGCGTAGAAAAAACTGGCGTGGATACCATGGCTGCCAATATTACCCGGATGCTTGCCAAAACTGACGATTTTATCTCCGTGCTACAAATCCGGAGCGAACACCTTGCTAATGAATCTGTGCTTCCTACGTTTGGTCTTGCCGGGGTCGCCTGGTTTACCAGAGGCCCGATGGGGACGATGTTAGCGCTTGGTTCTAATTTTTCCGAAGTGATGTGCGTTTCCGTGCCGTTGAGCATGCTGAATTATCTCCGTATTGCCGCCAATTCCGGTTTATTGATTAAAGATGGACGTTCCCTGGAGCAGTTGTCGAAAGTGGATACAGTGGTATTCGATAAAACTGGCACGCTTACTCTGGAGCAACCCCATGTCGGTGGAATTTATCCCGGCGCGGGATTTACCGAACGCGAGGTACTGTATTACACCGCAACTGCGGAATACCGCCAGACCCACCCCATTGCCTTGGCAGTGCTCGACGCGGCGGCCCAACAAAAAATCGTATTACCCTTGATCGATGATGCTCAATACAGTATTGGCTACGGAATCCGTGTCCATCTCAATGGACATCAGATACGGGTGGGCAGCGCACGTTTTATGCGGCGGGAAAACATTCCGCTGCCGGAAAAATTCGACGCCGTGGAGCTGAATGCTCATGAGCAAGGCTACTCCCTAATTTACACGGCGCTGGACGATGTTTTGTGTGGAGTTGTGGAATTGCAGCCCACGGTACGCCCGGAAGCGGAAGCGGTAATCCGGCGTCTGCGCCAGCGAGGGTTGGAGGTTCATATTTTTTCCGGCGACCATAACGGCCCTGTGAAGCGCCTTGCCACGCAACTGGGTGTGGACAAATACATTGCGGAAACCCTGCCCGAGGACAAATCACGCCTGATCGAGGAACTACAACAAAGCGGTAAAACAGTCTGTTTCGTAGGTGACGGGATTAACGACGCCATCGCCTTGAAAAAGGCTGCTGTGTCGATGTCGCCCCGAGGTGCTTCCTCATTCGCCATGGACAGCGCTCAAATCATATTGATGCGCACAGATCTGCGGCAAATCGTGGAAACCTTTGAATTGGCAGAACAGTTTAATTTCAATCAACGTGTGGGGATCATTGCCGGCACCATCGCACCCAGCTTGATCTCCATGGGTGGTATACTGTTTTTTGGATTGTCCATTTCAGGATCCTGGGTTTTGTATTTCGCCGCCAGTGTCATCGGATTAGCCAGCGCCATGTATCCCTTGCTAAAAAATCCAATCCATACTCAATCACCCCAAGGCTAAAGCCGTGGGCTTCTCGCGGGTATCAGGTAAATTTTCGTCGCATTTTAATTGCGGCACACCCGTCTGGATAATAATCTTTGATTCGCCGATAGACTTTATACCCAAATTTTTCGTAGCGGTATCGCAGGGCCTTGTTGTCTTCACGAACTTCTAAAAGAACTATGGTAGCCCCAAGCGATAAACACGTTTTTTCGACATTTCTAAATAAAAGATTTGCAATACCCTTACCCTGAAATTCGGAATGAACCGCTAGAGAATAAAACCGTCCTGCAGCTTGGTTGGATCGAAAATTAATCTGGGCATATCCTCCGAGTTTATTTTCTTGTTTATATAAAAGAATAAAGCCATTTCCCCGACCGATCAAATTAGCAATCGAGGATTGGGTGAGTAAACCACAGTACAGTTTAGGGTCAAAGCAAGCATCCTCCAATCGTAAAAGTTCGGTGCCATCTTGCGGCGTAAGCATGGAAATCCGGGAATCGATCCCGGCTTCCCAAAGCTTTTCGTTCGTCACTACCTGTATGGTCTGATTAATTCGTACAATTTTTTGCATAGTCAATAAGCTATCGAGGTTTTTTTGAAATTGATATTCTATTTTAATCCAAGTTATCCTTCCCATGGCTAAGAGGCTGTACAAAAACTATCACCTTGCAAGCATCCTACTCGCATGGATACAGATGAGAAACGATAACGAGGACTTAATTTTGTAATTATACTTTAATAATCAACCAGTTAGTTTTTATACAACCTCTAAAGCCAAGGCGGCTCTCTCGGTGATTTTGGTGAAATTCTATGATCAAAGTTGGCATTGTTGGTGGCACTGGTTATACCGGAGTTGAATTATTGCGGCTGTTAGTGGCTCATCCTGGGGTGCATGTTGAAATCATCACATCCCGTTCTGAGGCCGGGGTTGCAGTAGCGGATCTCTTTCCTAATTTGCGTAGAAAAAGCGCGCTACGCTTCACCGAACCTGATCAGAAGGCTCTAGCCAATTGCGAGGTGATTTTTTTCGCCACTCCAAATGGCACCGCCATGGGCATGGCGCGCGAGCTGCTCGCGCATGGAGTGCGCATCATCGACCTTGCCGCTGATTTTCGGCTTATCGATGCTGAGGTCTGGCGGCGTTGGTACAATATCCCACATGCGTGTCCGGAATTACTCGCGGAGGCGGTGTATGGTTTACCGGAAATGAATCGCACGACTCTGCGTCAAGCGCGACTGGTAGCCAATCCCGGTTGTTATCCAACTGCGATTCAGCTTGGCCTCCTGCCGCTGATCGAACGTGACTTGGTCGATAACCAACGGTTGATCGCCGATGCCAAGTCGGGAGTGAGCGGTGCTGGTCGCAAGGCAGCACTAGGAACCCTGTTGTGCGAGGCAACCGAAAGCCTCAAAGCCTACGCCGTGGCTGGGCATCGTCATCTTCCTGAAATCCTTCAGGGATTGAATCAGGCGGCGACGACCCCTGTCGGGCTTACTTTTGTTCCGCACCTGACGCCCATGGCACGCGGTATCCACGCGACGCTTTACGCCATTCTGCGCGATTCCAAAGCTGATCTCCAGGCGATCTTCGAAGAGCGTTATGCCAATGAACCCTTTGTGGACGTGATGCCCGCAGGTAGCCATCCCGAAACTCGCAGTGTGCGTGGTGCGAATATCTGCCGTCTGGCCATCCATCAACCCCAAGGTGGCGATACCGTGGTGGTACTTGCGGTTATCGATAATCTGGTTAAGGGCGCTGCTGGTCAAGCTATTCAGAACATGAATCTCATGTTCGGCCTGCCCGAAACCCTGGGGCTGGAGGGGGTCGCGCTGTTGCCTTAGATCTTAAAAAATTATGTCGGGATTAGTCCACGGGAGGCAAAGTATCCAACGGCCAACGCGCCATTGCCTTAATTATCAATGACTCACTAGCACCCACGCGGAGGCGGAGCCAGCCGGCGAAAGCAATCATGGCACCATTATCAGTGCAAAACGCAAGTCGTGGATAATGGACACGGGCGTTTTCCTCGGCGGCAACTTCAATTAGGCGTGCCCGCAGTGCTTGATTGGCACCCACACCGCCTGCGACTACCAGACGTTGGCGGCTGGTCAGACGTAAGGCACGGCGACATTTGATGGCTAGAGTATCCACCACCGCATCTTGAAAGGCGCGAGCGATATCTGCATGGGTTTGTGGATCATTACCGTCCACCTCGCGCAAGGTATTCATAGCAAAAGTTTTGAGACCACTGAAACTAAAATCAAGACCGGGGCGGTCGGTCATGGGGCGTGGAAAATGAAACCGCATTGGGTTACCGCACTCTGCCAAGGTAGCCAAGGCCGGACCGCCAGGATACCCTAAGCCTAGAAGTTTCGCGGTTTTATCAAAAGCCTCACCAGCTGCGTCGTCGAGGGATTCCCCCAATAATCGATAACGTCCCACTCCTTCCACATCCATAATCATGGTATGCCCTCCTGAGACCAGCAAGGCCAAAAAAGGAAACGCCGGTGGTTCCGGCTCCAGCAATGGAGCAAGAAGGTGACCTTCCATGTGATGTACAGCCAGTGCCGGAATATTCCAGCCAAAAGCTAGGCTACGTCCTATTGCCGCGCCAACCAGCAACGCTCCGATCAATCCTGGTCCAGCGGTGTAGGCAACTCCGTCGATTCCGGCGGCGTTGATGCCCGCCCGCGCCATTACTTCCCGCACCAGAGGCAGAACGCGGCGTGTATGATCACGCGATGCAATCTCGGGAACCACCCCTCCGTAGGCGGCGTGTAACTCGATCTGAGTATGCAAGGCGTGGGCAAGCAGCCCTTTTTGGCCGTGATAGATCGCCACGCCAGTTTCATCACAAGAAGTTTCGATACCCAACACGCAAAAATTTTCAACCATCGTCGTTACCAATTTCTCTAGTCAAGGAAGACAAGTATCATTAAAATAACTTGGATTAATCGATACCACCGTTATATATTTCCATCCCCTCCCGATTAAATTGAGGAATTGCATGCCCGCTGTCAATGTGAAAGAGAATGAACCCTTCGAGGTTGCCCTGCGCCGCTTTAAGCGTTCCTGCGAAAAAGCAGGTGTCCTATCTGAACTACGCCGCCGCGAGTTTTACGAAAAACCCACATCAATTCGCAAGCGCAAGGCCGCAGCCGCCGTGAAGCGCCAGCTCAAGAAAAGTATGCGCGACGTTACCCGTCGCCAACGTCTTTACTGAGACCTGAACAATCTCTTCCTCTAACCTCAACAAACAGGAGGACGGCGCTTCCTACCCACAGTGAAAGCCTAGGGTTTCCGCGCCGAATTTGGATGAGTGATTCACCTATTCATCTAAAAGAACGTATCAACGAAGATCTTAAAAACGCCATGCGTGCTCAGGATAAGTGCCGGGTTGGGACGTTGCGCCTAGTAATGGCGGCTATCAAGCAGCGTGAGGTGGATGAGCGAGTCATCCTCGATAATTCTGCCGTGCTCGGAATCCTGGAAAAGATGATTAAGCAGCGTCGTGATTCCATTGTTCAATACCAGAACGGCAAACGCGAAGATTTGGTTCAGCAGGAAAACTACGAAATCGAAGTGATCCAGGGCTACTTGCCTCAACCACTGACCGCTGGCGAACTGGACATCCTGATTGACGCTGCCGTGCAACAGACTGGAGCAGGTTCATTAAAGGACATGAGCAAGGTTATGACCGTCTTGCGGGTTCAGGTCCAGGGAAAAATAGACATGGGAGAGGTAGGCGCTCGGGTCAAGGCCCGTCTTGCGCTCGTTAAATAAATCACCATTTAACCCTCTACGAAATAGAGGGGCTTGTTTTGAATTTCAAAGTAGCGTCACTGACACGGACCAAAGTTGCTTAATATGACCCCTGAATCGAGTGTACCTTTCAAGGTTGAGGAGCTAGACTCTAGTAATGCATGATGTGCACTATAGTGTATTAAAGTGCACATCATAGCCATCACGATAAAGTTCGGCCTTGATGTTTGATCATAATAATTTTATTATGTACTCATGGGTAGGTTACCCATAACGTGAAAGTTTCACGTGCCGTCGAGTGTTTACTAGATTGGATCGCAAAATCATTCCGTCCAGGGACGATCAACGGGATGGCTTTCACGGCAGGGCCGGGGTCTAATGTTAAGTAACATCCGATCTTGCTAGCGTAGGCTAGCCTCCGGTTGAGACTGCCCAACCCGGACTCCAGTTGCAGGCGAAATACCTATCAACGGAGAGCGAATTATCTTATTTGCGTACATAAACACTTATGTGCACATTTTAGGAAGCAGTTTCTCTCCAGGCATTCTGGTTCTTGCGGTGTCATGACACCCGCTCCTCAATGTCTCCGGAACAACCTCGCCCTTTAGGGCGGGGTTGTTGATGGAAATATCAAATAATATGCTTCCATTGCAAGACGGTATCCTCTTCCAAATCCACTGCCATTTTTCGTCCCAATACCTCATACCAGTACCTTGGGCTGATTCCCGAAGCCGGACGTTTCCAGGTGAGATCGCAATTAGAAAGCGCCTGCCCTTTCATCACGGATTTGGCTAAAACCAAACTACGACGGGCATTATTGATGGCGGGTATCTCCTCGGGAAGAGAACGAATTCGCTCATCATTGCCCAGCAAGATCCTTTTTGCCTTAATTCGCTCCTTCCAACGAACCAAATCCTTCCAATCCATTGCGTGGTAATGGTCATTTCCAGGCAATGTTTTATCAAAGGTAAAATGCTTTTCAATGATCACGGAACCCAGGAGCCACGCGGTTTCTACGACTTCCATATCCTGCGGAAGAGTATGATCTGAATAACCGATAACGTGCTGTGGAAAATACTTTCGCAGCCCACGAATCATTCCCAAATTTGCGTTGGCGTTAGATGTTGGATAATTCAAAACACAATGCATTAAGCACAGAGGAACACCGGCGTTTTCGATCCATTCAACAGCTTCTTGAACTTCGTGATGATTTCCCGCGCCTGTGGAAAGGATAATGGGCTTTCCGAAAGCTGCGATAAATTCGATAAATGGTCGATTCGTGAGATCTGAAGAAGAAATCTTGAACACCGACATCAAATCATTGAGAAATAAAGCGGATTCTACATCGAAGGGCGTACTCAGAAATTCAATTCCTGCCTGATCGCAATGAATTTTTAGCGCTTCAAATTCTTTTTTCCAAAATTTATCGTATTTCTTGAATAATTCAAACTGACTGCGGGTCGATTCTTTAGTGATGTCCCAATAGTAAGGCGAATCCTTGCTGGCTAAGGTTTCCGCCTTGTAGGTCTGAAATTTAATGACTTCAGCGCCTCCATTTTTAGCCTCATCGATCAACCGCTTGGCTAAATCCATCCTGCCTTCGTGATTCACTCCCGCTTCGGCAATCATCACTGGATCGATTAGCGGATCCTGAACTCTATTATAGTTGGTAATCAAATCAGCAAGATTCTTCATTATTTATAAATCCTCTGCGAGAAACTTCAGCAATCGCGGAAGCGTTGCGGGGATGAATCGCTGCATTGTGTAAGTATTAATTTTGAATACGTTAAGCCAAAAATCGGACGAAACCTTTCGGGCTTTTACCGACAAACTATAGAGTATCAGACTTGAGAAGCATCCGACGGTATCATCATTGTCTCCGAGGATACCCCCGGCTTTAGCTGGGCAGGGAGGAAAGGATACAGTTTTAGCGGAAAAAACCGTCAGTCAAAAAAGCCGTCTTTCCCGGCTGTCAGCCCTTACGGGCTTGATGACGCACACCTTGCGGTGTAGCTCCCCTCGCTAAAGTTGCAACGCAGCTTCAGTTCGATTCCTGCGACTTCGCGC
>CAUYTW010000049.1 GCA_963575715.1 Gammaproteobacteria bacterium
CTTCTGCATCAGGAGACGCAGGCACCGTCGCCGTCACGGCCGGGAGGCTCACCATCGATAAGGGCTTTATCTCCTCTAGCGCTTTTGAAGGCTCAACGGGCAATGCGGGCAGTGTAGTTGTCAACGTAGGCGATGAGATGCAAGTCCTAAATGGGGGGGAGGTAACAAGCATCACTTCTGCATCAGGAGACGCAGGCACCGTCGCCGTCACGGCCGGGAGGCTCACCATTGATAGCAAGGGCTTTACAACATTTCTGACCGGAATATCCTCTAGCGCTGAACACGGGACGGGCAATGCGGGCAGTGTGGTGGTCAACGTAGGCGGTGAGATGCAAGTCCTGAATGGTGGGAAGGTATTAAGCATCACGATGTCATCAGGAGACGCGGGTACCGTCACCATCACGGCCGGGAATCTCACCATCGATAAAGGCTTGACAACATCGACCGGAATCTCCTCTAGCGCAGTATCCGGCTCAACGGGCAAGGCGGGCGGCGTGGTGGTCAACATCAGCGGTAAGATGCTAGTCCTGAATGGTGGGAAGGTAACAAGTAGAACTGATGCATCAGGAGACGCGGGCACTGTCTCCGTCACGGCCGGAAGCATCATCATCGATTCGGGTTTTATCTCCTCTGACGCCAACAAAGGCTCGACGGGCAAGGCAGGCGACGTGGTGGTCAACGTGGGCGGCAAGATGCAAATCCTGAATGGTGGAGAGGTAGCAAGCAACACTTCTGCATCAGGAGACGCGGGCACTGTCACCGTCACGGCCGGGAGCATCATCATCGATACCAAGGGCATCATCTCCTCTGACTCTAACAAAGGCTCGACGGGCAAGGCGGGCGGCGTGGTGGTCAACGTCAGTGGTGAAATGCAAGTCCTGAATAGTGGGGGGGTACTAAGCCTCACTATGACGTCAGGAGACGCGGGCACCGTCGAAGTCACGGCCGGGAGCCTCACCATCGATTCGAGCTTCATCTCCTCTAATAGTATGAAAGACTCTGGCAAGGCGGGCGGCGTGGTGGTTCACGTGGGCGGCGCGATGCAAGTCCTGAATGGGGGGTTGGTAGCAAGCAGCACATCTGCATCAGGAGATGCGGGCACAGTTTCCGTCACGGCTGGGAGCCTCACTATCAATTCGAGCTTCATCTCCTCTGGCGCTAACAAAGGCTCGACGGGCAAAGCGGGCGGCGTGGTGGTCAACGTCAGCGACACGATGCAAGTCCTGAATATTGGGGGGGTACTAAGCATGACTTCTGGATCAGGAGACGCAGGCACTGTCTCCGTCACGACCGGGAGACTCACCATCGATAAGGGCTTTATCTCCTCTAGCGCTGCATCCGGCTCGACGGGCAAGGCTGGCAGCGTGGTGGTCAACGTGGGCGGTGCGATGCAAGTCCTGAATGTGGGGGGGGTAGCAAGCGGCACTTTGGCATCAGGAGACGCGGGCACCGTCGAAGTCACGGCCGGGAGCCTCACCATTGAGTCGGGTTTCATCACCTCTAGTAGTACTAAAGACTCGACGGGCAAGGCGGGAACGGTCAAGGTGACAGTAATGGGAGATACGCAACTGCGAGGCGATCCAAAAAACCTGGATTCGGGAATCCATAGCGTGAATGATGGGACTGGAGACGCAGGATCAGTAACCGTAGAGGTTGGCGGGCGTCTTTCCCTGACCGGGACGCAGATTGCAACCTCCGCAAAAAATGGCAAGGGCGGCCCGATTCATATCAACACATCCCTATTGGATCTCGCCAATAGCCGGATCACAACATCAGTGGAAGCCGGCGGCAACGGTGGCGATATTACCGTGCATGGCAATTACCTGGTCATGAACACCGGCTTAATCCAGGCGAATACTGCCATGAAAGGAGCAACGGGCGGAACTATTCTCATCAACGAACTGGGCGTGATTGGCAAGGCCGGGATTCTATCCGTGGGTGGATTGGTGCGGGAACCCTTCGTCGTCAATTCAGGAAAAAACATCATCCAGGCGGCGGCACCGGATGGGGTGAATGGCAGCGTGACCCTGACCTCGCCGGATACCAGCACCGTCGCGGGACTGATGGCGGTTGGTGACCGTCGCATTGAAATGAATCCCGTCGCCAATCCTTGCCACGGGCACAGGAAACGCGTCAGTTTGCGACTCAAGGGCCGGGGCCGACTTCCGGCGTCGGTGAAGGAATGCGTGTGGTCGGCGATTCCGAGGACAACGACGCCATGACCCTGAATATTTTCAAATTCAAGGCCAGCCGCCCGATTATTCCATTGATTGTGTTCATTCTGATCAATCATGCCGCCCGGGGTGCGGATGCCCTGGATTGGGCGGTGCGTTGCGAGACCGAGGGCGAGCGGCGTTGCTATCTGGTCCAGAACGTTCTGCTTGCGGAAAACCAGGAACGTCTGGCCAGCCTGGCCTTAACCGGCCAGGGTGAGGAAATCATCGCCCTGGCCGGCGCGCCGCTTGGCGTGAACCTGCCTGCCGCGATCCAGCTCCAGGTGGACGATGGTCAGCCGGTCCAGGTGCCTTATCAGGTTTGCGATGCCCAGGGCTGCCGGGGTGCCGTGGTTTTATCGACGAAATTTTTCAAGGCGATGAAAAAAGGGAACAAATTCACCTTGAGTTACCAGGACACCACCGGCAGGCGAATTGGCGTTCCGCTTTCGCTGAATGGCCTGGAGCACGGCCTGGGAAAATTGAAATCTGCGGAGTATATCCAATGAATAGATTAACCCAAGTTGCTATCTGCTCGCCTTTCTCCCCTCTCCCTCCGGGAGAGAGGACGGGGGTGAAGGAAAATTTAGTCAGGGATGACGAAAAATTAATAGCCCGCACCCTCACCCCAACCCCTCTCCCAAAGGGAGAGGGGCCTATTTTATTACCGCCGTATAGATGGCAACCTGGATTATCTATTACGTGACTGTCGATAGGCGGTTTTGGAAATCAAAAGTCAGTATGCCTTTCTCCCCTCTCCCTTCGGGAGAGGGGTCGGGGGTGAGGGTGAAATATAAAAACATTTCGACCGAACATATCGTATTTGCTCGTCAACTCAGGCAGCAGCATACAGATGCGGAAAGTCTAATGTGGTATCTATTACGTGACTGTCGACTGGATGGTTTCAAATTTCACCGCCAGCATCCTTTCCCACCTTATGAGCTGGATTTCTATTGTCACAAAGCCAAACTTTGCGTAGAACTCGATGGTGGCCAACATGCAAAACAAATGGAGCACGACACAATGCGTGATACCGTTTTGCAATTGCAAGGCATTCGTACCTTGCGCTTCTGGAATAATCAAGTGCTGGTTGAAACTGAAAATGTACTAATGGAGTTGTGGCAGGCATTGCACAACACGCCCTCACCCCCGCGCCCTCTTCCGAAGGGAGAGGGGAGAAAACCCAGGGAGTTTCTCAACATGACAATGACCAAGAATTATAACGAGTAAAGAGCCTAGAGTATGAACATAAACCAATACCCTAACAAGATGAATCGAATTTTCCCATGGGTAGGACTTTCTCTTTTTTTATTTTTCCTTTCCAATTTGGCGATGGCGGCAACCATCGATCAGGACTCGAATACCGGCGCGATGAAAAAAGACTTTCCCGAATATGTTCAGGAACGACCGGCGCCACTGAATACCCCACACGCTGCGCCGCCCGCCCCGACCATATCTGCCCCGGCGTCGATGTCCATCACCGTGGACGGGATTGAATTCAGCGGAAACACCGCGTTTTCCGAAACCCGGTTGCAGGCCGAGGCCGCTTCATTCCTGGGCCGCGTTCTGGACGAGGCCGATATCGAGGAATTGCGTTATCGACTCACGCGGTTATATGTCGATCAGGGCTATATCAATTCCGGGGCGGTACTGGAAGGTCATGATGAAAATACGCGCCACTTGCGTTTTCGCCTGGTGGAGGGAAGGTTGAAGGAAACGCAGGTCAAAGCGAGTCCGGGACTGGATCCCGATTATGTCGCCAGGCGTCTGCAATTGGCGGGCGGGCCGCCGTTTCATCTTCCCACCCTTCAGGAGCGTTTTTTATTGCTGCTGGAAGATCCCCTGATTGAATCGCTGCACGGCGATCTCCTGCCCGGCACCACGCCCGGCGAGGCGATTTTGCAGGCCGGGGCGACCGAGCGCCGCCGTTATGGTTTTGGCCTGACCCTGGACAATCACGGCCCGGTCAGCCTGGGCGAGGGCCGGGCGTTATTGACCGGAACGTATCGCAATTTCACCGGCCGGGGCGAGACCACGAGTTTTGGTTATGATCTGGGTGATGGCAACCGTCGGGGCCGCGCGGATTTCAATATTCCCATTTCTGCCCGTGATACCCGATTTCATGCCGATTTCGAGCGCGGCAGAGCGCAGGTGGTGGAAAAGCCGGCCAATATTCTCGATATCAACAGCGATTACACCGCCTATGAAATCGGGGTAACGCATCCTTTTATTCAGCACCTCAAGGATAGCCTGGTATTGGGATTGAGCATCGGCGGACGGAGCAATTCGACGCGGTTGTTGGGCCGTCCCTTTTCGTTGACCCAGGGATCGGTGAATGGCCGGGTTAAAGTGGCCCCGGAGCGTTTCACCCAGGAATGGATCGCGCGCGACGTGGATCGAATGTACGCGCTGCGCTCGGCGATTAGCGTTGGCACCCGCGCCCTGGGCGCGACCGATATCCACACCGGGCCGACCGATACCAAATTTGTAACGTGGGTTTTGCAACAACGCTATTCGCGGCAATGGTTGAATAATCGTCTGCAATTCATCGGTCGCCTGGACATGCAATTTGCGGATTCGCCCCTGCCGGTGCTGGAGCAATTGGGGATTGGCGGCGCGGACACGGTGCGTGGCTATCGTGAAAATGTCCTGATTCGGGATCAGGCATTACTGGCTTCGCTGGAAGCGCGGTATGGATTATTGGAAAACGAGACTCAGGTCCGTTATGGAAAACTGGATGGCGCGGTCTTCGCGGATTTCGCCCGGGGCTGGAACAAGGGCGCGGGCGCGGATTCCGCCGCCGATTATCTTTACTCGGCGGGATTGGGATTGATCTGGTCCTGGCGGGATAAACTGCGTGCCGAATTGTATTGGGGACATGCCTTGAAGGATCCGCCGCAGAAAACCGGCGGAACCTGGCAGGACAGCGGCGTTCATTTGCAATTGCGGGCAACCTATTGAGGGCGGGAAAATGAAATCATTCATCATCACGATGCTGCTGGCATTATTTATTGTCGGATCGGCCAGCGCGGAATCGACCCTGGAACTGGCGCGTCAGGCGCGGGCGCGGGGCGATTGGGAACAGGTGGAAACCTTGTTGACCGCCGCCGGGGATACCGAGGAATTGCTGTTGCGTGGTGAGGCGCGACGGGTATTGGGTTATCTCGACCGCGCCCGCGAGGATCATGAAACGGCGTGGCGTCAGGTCGAGGGGGAAAAGGAAACAACAGGGGCACTTCGGGATTGGGCGGTGTTGGTGTCGGCGGAAACCCTGCTGGAGCAAAAAGAATACCCGGCGACGGAACAACGCCTGAATTTGTTGTCTGCGGACGCGGGCGCGGAGGAACAAATTCGCGGGGAAATTCTGCGCGGTCGCCTGGAAATGGCGCGGGGACACGCGGAATTGGCGCGCGCCGCCTATCTTAGGGCGCGGGAAAAAGCCAGTCGGGCTGAATTCGCGGGTCTCGACGTGCAGGCCCGATTGGGAATCCTGGATCTGGATTCCAATCTTCCACCCCTGAAGGAAATTGAGAATCTCGTCACCGCAATCGACAGGACAACTCCCGATCATGCCCGCACGACGTTATGGCTGGGACTTGCGGAGCGCCTCCGGCGCGCCACGCCGCAATCGGGTTATTTAACCCTCGCACAAGCATTGGTCGAAAAAGCTGCACCCCGGGTCACTCCTGGCCGACAAACGGCGGAATTGCTTGCTTTGCGCGCCGCGTTGCTGGAAATGGCGAATCATCCCGCCGAGTCATTGACTCAAGCCGGCGCCGCGATTACCGAGGCGCGACGGATTGACGCCGGTGATATTCTCATGAACGAGGAATGGCGGCGGGGACGGCTATATCAGGCCCTCGGCGATGCGGATCGGGCGTTGTCGGCCCTGCGGCGTGCGGTTTTTCATTTACACCGGATTCGCGTCGATATTCCGGTCGAATACCAGGCCGGCCATTCTTCATTTCGGGAAACGCTCGCGCCCCTGTATTTGAAATTGGCCGATCTGCTTTTACAACAGGCGGCGCGTCTTTCCGATGACGACGCCCAGCCGCTGCTGCGCGAGGCCCGCGACACCGTGGAACAACTCAAGGCGGCGGAACTTGAGGATTACCTCGGCGGTGCCTGTCGATTCGACACCAAACCGGTGGCCAATCTGGAAACTATCGCCCCGCGCACTGGCGTGCTTTATCCGATTCTCCTGCCGGATCGGCTGGAGTTGTTGCTGGGAATTGGCGAGCGTCAATTCCGCGCCACGGTGGCGGTCAAGGCGGAAACAATACGCCGGGCCTCCGAGCAACTGGCGGAAAAATTGCGCGGCTCCGACGACCAATTATTGAATCCAAAATCCTTGGCCAACCAGCTATTCGCCTGGATTATCGCGCCCATCCAGTCACAATTGTCGGAAAGGCAGGTCGATACCCTGGTGATTATTCCCGATGGCCCGCTGCGCCTGTTTCCCTTCGGGGCGCTGATGGACGGCGACAGTTTCCTGATTGAACGCTACGCGATTGTCACCGAGCCGGGTCTGACCTTGATCGATCCCCAACCGCTCGCCCGCGTTGGCATTCAGACCTTGGTGGCGGGAATGAGCCGACCGGGGCCGGTCATTGATGAATTGCCCCTGGATATCGTTAATTCCTTAGCGGGAGCGACACGCGGCGTCCAAAATCGTGGTCTGATTCGTGGCCAGGGGTTAGATAAATCACGGGCGGCGGCAATTCGCAATGTTGGGGATTTGAGCAACGCGCTCCAGGATCCCGCGATTCGTAAACATATCGAAGACGCGCTCGCTCTGCCGGGCGTTGACAAGGAAGTTGAATCGGTATCATCGACCTTGAATAGCCAGCCGATGCTGAATCAAGATTTTGTCCTGGAACGCTTTGGCGCGGCGATGGGGCGCTCGTTACGCGTGGTTCACGTCGCCTCGCATGGATTTTTCGGCGGCAGCCCCGACAACAGCTTTTTTATGACCTATGATCATTTGTTGACGATGAATCAACTGGAGACCCTGCTCCAGGGTACCGGAGAAAACGAGGACCCGCCGGAATTATTGACCCTGAGCGCCTGCCAGACCGCCGAGGGCAATGATCGCTCGCCGCTCGGCATTACCGGCGTCGCGATTAAATCCGGGGCGCGCAGCGCCCTTGGCTCGCTCTGGCCGGTTTCCGACGACGCCACCCAGGTTTTGCTCGCCGAGTTTTATCGTCAATTGCGTGACCCACAACAAACCAAGGCCAAAGCTTTTCAACAGGCGCAGCTTATGGTATTGCACGACCAGCGTTTCAATCATCCCTTCTTCTGGTCGCCCTTCATTCTTGTTGGTAACTGGCTCTAAATCAGGATCCCGCGTTGAATTAATTCTTTCCGCCGCCACCCATTCCCCGTGGCGTGGCGGATTCTGGAAAGCTGCCCACGGATAAAATCCATTTTATTCGCACATATAGTTACGCAGTTGAACTTGTCGCTCTATAACAAGGATTGCGTTTTTTTCTGTCATTCTGCGCGGAGGGCGCGTTAGCGACCGTGTCATTCTGCGCGCAGTCGCAGAACGCAGAATCTATGTAAATGGATTCTGCGACTCTGCTTCGCTCAGAATGACTTGCTATTTTTTAACTGCGTAACTTCTATAGCTGTTCCGTTATAAAACGGACTAGGAGTTACGCAGTTGAACTTGTTACT
>CAUYTW010000050.1 GCA_963575715.1 Gammaproteobacteria bacterium
TATCGCGGTTAATATCATGTTTTTATTCCTATTTTAGTGTTAACAGGCCCTAGTAGGCGTTGAAAACATGCTAATTTGGGACGCGTAAGGACTGACTGCTGGGAAAGACCGACAATTTTATAATTTTACTATCCCAAGGGGCGGAGAAAACCGTCTCCTTTCCTCTCCGCCTACAAGGGCGAGGTTTATCGGGGACTTTAATGAAAAAATCAAGTATTCAGACCAATCAAGTGAAAAATTTTCTATTACAAGTTGTGCTCTGTGGTGGTGTTGCGTGTAGTACGGGAATGATTCGCCCCGCACAAGCAGGACCAGCGTCTACGCCAGATGCCGGCAGTCTTTTGGAAACCCTTCCCGCTGCGCCCATCATGGAGGAGGAGGCGGGTAAAGCAGTAATCAATGTCCCCGCCACAGTGTCTCCAACCCAGGAAACTGCGTCTGCGGATGCCAAGGGTCCAGTGATTACCGCACGACGCTTCATTGTGAATGGTGCAACCGTTTTCTCCGCCGATCTGCTCGCAAGCCTGCTTGATGACTTACTCGACAAACCCCTACCGTTGTCAACCATCCTAGAAGGCGCTGAACGTATTACCAAGTATTATCACAATGCCGGTTACTTTGTGGCGCGTGCTTTTTTACCTCCACAAAGTGGACTTCGGGGCGAGTTTCGTATTGATGTAGTCGAAGGCCGGATTGGCGAGGTCAAGCTCTCAGAAATAGCGAATGATCCTGGTGGACGGGTCGGGGTACACCTGGCTGCTACTTTGGAAGCACAGGGAGTCACTAAGGACCAATTGCTTGAGCGCAACCGCCTCGAACGCGGACTTTTGCTGCTCGGTGACATTGTTGGCAGCGAGGTCCAGGTCGGCTTGCGTCCTGGAGCCTCGGTGGGTGCCAGTGACCTCGATCTGGAAACTGAAGGAAAAAATCGCATCAGCGGCAATGTTAGCCTGGACAATTATGGTACGCGCCACACCGGCATTTGGCGCTTGAATGCCGGAGCGAATCTGGCCCACCCGTTATTGGCCGGCGATGTGCTCGGATTGCGCGGAGTGGTAAGCCAAGGAATGAAATATTTGCTTGCTTCCTATCAATTTCCTTTGGGTCATGATGGCCTCAAGCTCGGGCTTAACGCCGGATCGCTAAATTACACCTTGTGCTGTGGTGCGCCCACAGACAGCTCGGGTGAGGCCCAAACATTCACCGCTACTGCCAGTTATCCTCTTATCCTGACGCAGGCGCGCGCCTTGCACCTGGAGGGCAGTCTCGAACGCAAGGCACTCAAAGATGAAATAAAAGGGGCAAATATCGATGACAAGCGCATTAATTCCTTGAGCCTTGGAGTGAGCGGTCGTCAGACAGCGGAAAATCTATTACAACGGGGGCAGGTTGCGTTCACGCGTGGTAAGGTCGATCTCTCAGGTAACGCTGAGTCGCTGGCCCAAGATCGTAACAACGCACGAACAAACGGAAGTTACGACAAATTCAAGCTCAACTACTCGGCACGTTTTCAGGCCACGACCCGCCATGTGCTTGAGCTACGCATCAACGGCCAATACGCCCCAAACAATCTTGATTCATCCGAAAAGTTGTCATTGGGCGGGATTGACGGGATACGCGCCTATCCGACCAGTGAAGGCTCGGGCGACACTGGAATCATCGGGCGTCTAGAGTGGGCGATGCCCATCCAGCAGGAGACTTTGCCGGGCCAACTGGGGGTGAATGCTTTCCTGGATGGAGGATACATTCGCCTGGATGCCAAACCCTGGCCGGGAGGATTGGCAGGCCGCAATCAGTACGGATTGAGTGGAATCGGTATTGGTGGTTCCTGGGCGGGGCCAAAAGGTATGACGCTGGGTACCGCACTGGCAACTCCGCTGGGAAATAATCCCGGACGGATAAATGGCAAGGATTCCGATGACAAGAATGACAAGGCGCGTTTCTGGTTGATGTTCAATCTTCCTCTTTAACTTGGTTGAATCAAAAAATCCAAGCGCGAGATTTAATTATGAAAAAAATACTAAATTCATTTGCTAAACAGGCAATGGTGGCGGCGACAAGCGTGGCGATAACGGCGGGCGCGGGATTAACCGGTGCCGAACCTTCACCCCATCAATTACCTACCGGCGGTCAGGTGGTCGCGGGGCACGCAGCTATTAATCAAACGGGTATGGTCTTGAATGTCACCCAAGGCTCACCGACCGCAGTCATCAACTGGAACAGCTTCAATATTGGCAACGCGGCGCAGGTTAATTTTCAACAACCAGGCGCAAATGCCACAGCGCTTAATCGGGTTATTTCCAATAATCCTTCACAAATTTTTGGTGGCCTGAGCGCCAATGGTCGTATATTTCTAATTAATCCCCATGGTGTTCTTTTTGGACCGAATTCTCACGTAAACGTGGGTGGTATCGTTGCATCCACGCTTAATATCAGCGACCAAGATTTTCTCAATGGATTTTATTCTTTTAGCGGCGGCAATCAAGGCGGAGAAATTACCAATCAGGGAACATTGACCGCTCAGATGCAAGGATATGTTGGATTGGTTTCGCCCCTGATTACTAATAATGGAAACATCACCGCGCCATTGGGTACTGCGTTATTGGCAGCAGGCGACAAGGTATTGTTGCGTTTTGCCAATGACCGTTTATTATCTTATGAAGTATCTGCGGCGAGTGTCGATACCGCAATTAAAAATACGGGCGGAATTTACGTAGGCGGCGGGCGAGCGTTACTGACAGCAAAATCAGCAAATCAAGTAGCAACGGGAGTGGTAAATCATGGCGGTTTAGTGAACGCCACGGGCGTAATTAGCACCCAAACGGTTGATGGTCAGCCGGGTGAAGTTCGATTGGTAGCGAACACGGTGGAAATCAACGGCACTTTGGATGCCTCGGCCCCGAACAGCGGCGATGGTGGTTTAATTGAGACTTCAGGCGCAAAAGTCCACATTACAGACAATGCGCACATTACCACCAAGGCTACTCAAGGGAAAAACGGTACCTGGCTGATTGATCCACCGAATTTTGTCATTGCTCCCACAGGTGGCGATATCACCGGCGCGATGCTGGGCAATAGTTTGACGAATAGCAATGTCATTATTCAAAGCGATCAAGGCGTAGCGACCTCGGGTAATGGCGATATCATGGTCAATGACTCGGTAACCTGGAGCACCGATAATACGCTTACCTTACAGGCACAGCGTAATATCAATTTCAACGCCGATATTACCGCGACCGGAAATAACGCCGGCTTAGTGCTTGGATACAACGGTGCAGTTGCGGACGGGAATTATTTTTTGCTAAATGGCGCAAAAATTAATCTTTCGGGTAATGCGCCCACGCTCAAGATTGGAAATCTAGGAAGCGAGGTAAGCTATACCGTAATTAATAGTTTGGGCGTGGAAGGCGATACTACGGGAGTAACCCTACAAGGGATGAATGGTAATTTAAGTGGTAACTACGCGCTCGGAAGCGATATTGATGGCACTCCCACGTCAAATTGGGGTGCCTACCCTGATCCGATAACAGGTTTTATGCCGATAGGAAATTCAATATCTCCCTTTATCGGTAACTTTATTGGTTTGGGTCATATCATTAACCATTTATACATAAATAAACCATATAATATTGATTCTACCGGATTGTTTGGTAGTAATGAAGGAAACATTGCCAATGTTGGAGTTAGCGGTAGCGTAATTGGCGGCGTAAATGTTGGCGGATTAGTGGGGCAGAATAAAGGAGGCCGTATAAATAATAGTTACAGTATGGCGAATGTTAATGGTTCTTCCAATGTTGGTGGATTGACGGGATACAATTCTGGAATAATAAAAAATAGTTATAACAACACTGGAAACGTGACTGGTTCAGACGCTATTGGTGGATTAGTCGGATATAATGATTATGGTACCGTAAATAATAGTTATAGCTCTGGAAACGTGACTGGTTTATCTAATTTCGGTGGATTAATTGGAGAAAATTTTCTTGGTATCATCAATAACTCTTATTACAATATTAATCAAGTAATGATTAATAATGGGTCGATGCTTACCATTGGTGGTCTGTACGATAGACAATATCAGAATTGGTTAAGTCATGGTCTAAGCCTAAATATCAGTGATTATGCCGCGACGTTACCACTGACGAGTGATGGGTACTACATGATATCCGATGTTCAGGGCATAAAAAATATGCTTGGCTTCGCCGATATGACGGGTTACAAGTTTCGTCTCTCTACTGATTTAGATTTAAGTAACGATCCAGGATTGTTTATTCCCTATTTTTCTTCTCAGGAGTTTGATGGTGGTGGGCATATTATTAGTAATTTATCGGTTGATCAACCAAAAAATTCATCGATTGGCTTTATTGGCGAGCTTAGACAAGGTGCTAATCTGAACAATATTGGAGTAGAAAATAGTAATGTAAATGGAAAAAAAAGGGTTGGTGGATTAGCTGGATATAGTGACTCATCTATAACTAATAGCCATTATACCGGGAGTGTGACTGGCGACTATGAAAACATCGGTGGATTAGCCGGATATAACTGGGGAACCGTAACTAATAGTTACAACGCCGGAAGCGTAAACGGTTTAATTAGTTCCGTGAAAATTGGTGGATTGGTTGGATATAATGAAGGTATTCTAAATAATAATTATAATACTGGAAATGTGAGCGGTTATAAGCAGGTTGGTGGATTAGTGGGATACAGTAATTCTGGTAACATGGATAAAAATTATAATAAAGGAAATGTAAGTGGTTATTCCATGGTTGGTGGGCTGGTAGGATATAATTATTATAGCAGCATCAGTAATAATTATAGTACAGGGAATGTAAACGGTTCTGACAGTATTGGCGGGTTAGTGGGTAAGAACACAGATATACTAAACAATTATCATTACAATTCTCATTACAATGTGGATGTGGTGAAAATCAATGGTCAGTCCATGCTGACCATGGGTGGTTTATACGATGCGCAATACCAGGATTGGTTTAATCATGGCTTGAGCCTAAATATCAATGATTATATTGCTACGCTACCGTTATCCACAGATGGCTATTACACAATATCTGATATTCAAGGCATGAAAGACATGCTTGGCTTCGTAGATGTCACGGGTTACAAATTTCGTTTGGCGACGGATTTAGATTTTAGTAGAAATCCAGGCTTATTTATTCCTTACTTTGCTGCTAATGAATTTAACGGAGGGGGACATGTCATTACTAATCTTTCAATTGATCAACAAAATAATTCTGATATCGGTTTTATTGGTCAGCTAATGGATGGTTCTACCCTGACGAATATTGGGTTAATGGGTAATGATATAAAGGGCTATATCAATGTCGGTGGGTTAGTAGGAGCCAACCTTGGCACCATAAATAATAGCTACAGCACTGGTGGTGTAAGCGGAACCGAGGCTATCGGCGGATTAGTGGGATGGAGTTCCAACCTGGGTATCGTAAATAACAGTTACAGCACAGCGAACGTGAGTGGCTCTTTCAATGTTGGCGGGTTAGTGGGACGCAACTTTGGCATTGTGATCAATAGCTATAGCGCCGGGAAGGTGATCGATGCTGCTCCTGTGACTTCTGGAGATCGCTCCTTTGGTGGTTTGGTGGGCGGGGCAGACAGTAATGCTACCGCAGTAACTAACAGTTATTGGGACATTAATACTTCAGGTCAGACAACTAGCACTGGTGGCACTGGATTAACCACGGCACTAATGAAGCAAAAGACTAGTTTTACCGGTTGGGATTTCACGAATACCTGGGATATTAATGATGGTCAAGGTTATCCTTTCTTACGAGTAGCGAGTAACAGTAGCGGAGGTAGCACCACCAGTGGTGGTGGAAGCTCTAGCGGTACCAGTGGAGGTAGCACTAGCAGCGGTAGTAGCTCTACTGGCGGCTCCACTAGCGGTACCACTAGCACAAGCAGCACCAGTAGCGGCGGTAGTAACAGCAGTGGTGGTAGTTCTACTGGCGGCTCCACTAGCGGTGGCACCAGTGGCGGCGGAACCACAACCAGCGGTGGCGCCACCAATAGTAGTAGCGGTAGCACCAGCAGTAGTGGTGGTGCTACTAGCGGCATCCCCAACACCAGTAGCAGCAGCGGTGGAACCGGTAATACTAGCGGTGATACCAGCAGCACTAGTAGTGGAGGTAGCACAAACGATAGTAGTACCACCAGTAGTGGAGGTAGCAGCACCAGCGGCGGCACTAGCGCCAGTAGTGGTGGTAGTAGCACTGGCAGTAGTACCAGTAGTGGATCTACTAGCGGCATCCCCAACACCAGTAGCAGCAGCGGTGGAACTGGTAATACTAGCGGTGATACCAGCAGCACTAGTAGTGGAGGTAGCACAAACGATAGTAGTACCACCAGTAGTGGAGGTAGCAGCACCAGCGGCGGCACTAGCGCCAGTAGTGGTGGTAGTAACACTGGCAGTAGTACCAGTAGTGGCTCTACTAGCGGCGACACCAGCAGTAGTAGCACCAGCAGCAGCGGTAGTAGTAGTGACACTAATACCAGTAGCGTCATCATTGGTACGGTGATTACTCAATCCAGCAATCCACCGGCGATCCAATCTCCGACAACTACGTTAGCCCTCGTTGGCGATGTTTTTAATGGGAGAAATAACGTAGTCGATATGGCGGCGAGAATAGGTGTCACATCTTTCGCTCCCGCCAAGTTAGCGTCTTTGACGTCTGCGGCTCGTTCGGAAATGATCGCCGCGCGTCACGAATTCAAGACAGAACTTTTCACAGGTGCGTTGGCGAAATTAAGGATGAATTCTGGTTTGGGCGAGCTTTTGAGTTGCGACACAAACGTGAACGCAACTAAGGGCACTTGTCTTGCCACTCCCAAGCAGATGCGCAAGCTCATCCAGACGAATGCCAAGCGTCATCCTCGCGCGGCAGCGTTGCCTCTGATTGAACGTAAAGTCGCGTTGGTGATCGGGAGCAACGCTTATCGCGCTCCAATTCCCGCTTTGGAGTCCGCCGTGCCGGATGCGAACGCAGTGGCGCGGAGCCTAGAACAAAATCTTGGCTATGAAACACGGGTGCTACGCGACGCGAGTAAGCAAGATCTGGTCAAGGCATTGAATCAGATTTCTGGCGAAATCGATCCCAATGACTCAGTGGCAATCTACTACGCAGGTCATGGCTATCTGATGGATAACGGCGTTGGTTACTGGATTCCCACCGACGCTACGATTGACGATCCGGGAACTTGGATTTCCAACAAGGATATTTCACGCTTCATGTCGCAATTGCCCGCCCGGCAGGTGATGCTGATTTCAGATAGCTGTTACTCAGGCTCACTGACCAGGGAAGGCGACAAGGACACGCTGACACGCGATACCGAGGAAAAGAAAATTTTGCGCAAACGCTCAGTGGTGGTAATGTCATCGGGCGGTGAGGAACCAGTGTCCGATGAGGGCAAAGAGGGGCATTCAATTTTTGCCTGGAGCCTATTACGCAATCTGAATGGAATCCAGGGATGGAAGCCAGGGTACGATATTTATCGTCAGGTAAGCTCAGACGTGACCAAAGATTTCCCACAGCAGCCACACTACGGCGCACTGATTTCGGCGGGGCACGTCAAGGGTGGAGAATATTTGCTGGAGGTTCGAAAATATTAATAACTAACCGATACATTTTTGTTAACAATTAGGAGTTACGCAGTTGAAAAGTAGTAAGTCAACCCAAGTTGCTACCTATCCATAGTTATCAAATTACAGCAAGGTAGCAGCCTTG
>CAUYTW010000051.1 GCA_963575715.1 Gammaproteobacteria bacterium
ACACGGATGAATCGCGCATCAACACGCCCATTTCTCGCAGAGCCGCCTGCATTCCTGTGGCCACAGTGGCCAAATCAACCATGGAAGGCTCGACACGGCCCGCGAAACCAACGGAAGAATCACTCAGCCGCGTAGCCAGCTCCGCCTGGGTGCCATGTATACGGACCATACTTCCGGTCAGCTCGGTAATTGCGTGATTCAAGGGCGTGATTGCCTCACGCAGGGTTTCCGGCCCTAAATTTCCTGACTGTAACCTGATTTCCTGCATCCACCGAAACATCTCTTGAAAATGACGTTCCTGTAATTCTTTTGACTGCTCCTTGAGGCCATTCATAGCCAATTCTATGTTGACCATTTTTTGACCCATCGTCTCCTGGAATTTATTCAGCGCCAAAGACAAAAAATCCTGTAATGACTGCTGTTGTGATTCTGTTTGTTTTTCCTGATATTGAACCAGAGTTTCCAACATTTTGCCCATGGCTGGCGCGAGGTTGGCGAATTCAGATTGGGTGCCACCACCCAAAGTGCCTTGAGATGTCTTTAACAGCTGGCCAATTTTCTGCAACTCAACAAGCTGCTCAATTTGTAGAAGCTGCATTTTGGTAAAGGCGCTGTTTTCCGAGGCGGCCATCTCCAGACAAAATTCTAGCTCTTCGCTGAACCACTGAATCATGCGAACAATTCTGTATTGTCGACGTTTTTCCATCACGGAAAATACGATGGAAAGGCCAATACCGAATACTGATGCAATAAAAGCGCTGGAAACACCACCCATGAGGAACTTCATGGCCTCTCTCATCTCCTGGGGACTCGATGACATGCCGTTCTGAGCCAGGTAGATGCCAGCAACAAGGCCGACAAAAGTGCCGAAAATACCACCACCGGTCAAAAAACCGGGTATGGAATCATAAAGGCGTGAGTTAATATTGACGAAGTAAAGACTTCGCTCGTTGAAATAGAGCGACGGTTCTGCGGTTGTCCGAATTGCCTGAAGTGTATTAGGTGGGGGTAAAGTCAGATGTTTGCTGAATTCAGACCATGGCGCCACAAACAGGTTCATTTCCGGGGCTTCCATGCCCGCATTAAATCGTACCCAGTTCTTGGCAAAAGATTGTCTACGTTTAGTTATCATTAACTGAGAATCATCCCCTTCCTTCCGGGAACCTGGATTTCCGATCCCGCACTCTTCCAGTAAACGCAATCCAGTCAAGAGCTGGCGTGCGATCCGTCGGCTTTGCCAATAAAACATGACTGCGCTGATAACGAATCCGCCAATCACAAGGAAGGCAAGAATGAGATGCCCACCAAAGCCAGCGAAAAAAGTAGCGTAAGCGGTCATCACATTGTTCATCAAAATCCGGCGCCGAAACCCTCACCTTTAGATGTGGAACGAAACGCCGTCCTCCTGTTATTTTGAAATTGAGTTTGAAATTAACGATTTTAGCTGGTACACCAGACTTAAATTTAATTAACCCAAGTTGCTACCTATTTGCCTTTCTCCCCTCTCCCTTTGGGAGAGGGGCCGGGGGTGAGGGATAATTCGTCAACATTAGTCAAAAGTCCCTCACCCCAACCCCTCTCCCAAAGGGAGAGGGGCTATTTGGTTATCCATCATAATAGGTAGCAACTTGGATTAATTAAAATCAGCGATTTTAAGCAGTAGGATGATTTACAATTACCTATCGGAACTAAATTTGATAACTTTTTGAAAGAAGCCGGCCAAACCTATCGTCTGTTCCTGATAATGCGGGTCGAGAAGGCGATTGGCCGCCGCACGGATCAGATCAGCACTTTTGGACTTGGGATGGCTGATTAAATGAGGACGCTGCAGAAAAATGCTTTTTTCTATCAATGGATCGACTGGTACATGGCCAAGGATGTCAAAGTGAAGCCCTATGAATCGACTGGTTACTTTATTGATGCGCTCCACCACATCCTTGGCATGTTTTATAGAAGCAACGCGATTGACCAGAAATTTAATCGGTGGGTTCCCATGATTAGCAGTAATTGTTTTAATCATGCCATAAGCATCCGTCATGGATGTCGGTTCTGGGGTAGTAATAACCAATACTTCATCAGCAGCCAACGCGAAGCGAATAACATTTGCGCCAATACCTGCTGCTGTATCGATGATCATGATGTCATATCCGACTAGGGTCTCCATGGCTCTCATAAAAGCAGACTGATGGACTTCATTAAGATTCGCCAACTGGGGGATACCAGTTCCGCCGGAAATGAAATCAATACCGTATTTGGTTTTACAAACAATCTGCGCCAGCGTTTTCTGTCCCTTAATGACATCAAGGATGTTGTATTCAGGGGTAAGTCCCATCTGTATATTGATATTAGCTAACCCTAAATCGCCATCTAGCAAGACAACCTTCCGGCCAGCGGCGATCATCGCAAGTCCAAGGTTAATGGATAGCGTAGTTTTACCAACACCACCCTTTCCCGATGTTACACACACCGTTCTTGTTATTAAGGAGTCTTGTGCGGATGTATTTTCCATTTTTAATAAAACTGCCTAGGGATTTCGTTGGGTGTAACCGCGCTAGGCGCGGAGTGTGTGGTTAGATCGTAGGAGTGCCGCCACCAATCCTTACTGTGCAGAGCAGAGCACGATAAATAAAATTGATCGATGACTACTTGGGACAAGATTTTATGGAAACTCCCTTGCGCTGATCTTTAATTTGTTCGGGAATATTATTGGCGGTCATGGCGGTAATATCACGAATCATTGAAATATCATTCTTGTGATCAAATAAGTGGCTAACCGTAATCACACCAGAACCGTTCTTAATAAAGGATTTCCATACTGTCGGAGCAACCGTGACTTGACCAGCAGCGTCAAAATCGAACATGATCGCTTTTCCTTTGGTATCTTTGGTATTTTGCAAAAATAATTTAATATTCTGGATCGTTTCCTGCGAAATTAAAAGATGCACGCCTTTTCGTGATATAGTTTGATTCACGAAGGAAGCGATGGAAAAAGTAATGCTGCCATTGCAATTGCGTGTAAAGCGTAACCTTCCTGGCGGTATATTTGGAGGCGGTATAATAGTGAATAGTGCGGCTGTTTCCCGAAAGATTGGCGTAAGACGACCAGTGTCCTCCTTCATAGAAACACTGGTACTAACTACTGATGAATTTTCAATTTGGGTTGGAGCTTGTTCTTCTTTTTTAGTAGGAGACACCATAGATAAAGAAACGGCGCGGACGGTGGAATCTTGCGTTATTTCTCTGGCATCGATGGAATTCTTATCTTCCTGAGATGTGTGGGCATGATCGGACGAGTTTTCTTGTTTCGAGGAAGACACAATCATCGCGTTTGAAACCGCCGGAATGGAAGTCGGTATTATATTCTTGGGACCAATGTCTCTTTCCTGTGGAATTAGTGTTTCTTTCTGAACCATGTGTGGTTCGGAAGGAAGATTTTTTTCCATCACCAACTTCGTTTCTACCTTGCTACTTTTGATTATATCAAAATAGTTCCAAACCCATGATAGTAATGCAATGATAGTCATACCTAGGATAACACCAAGGGCGGGCCTTTTCGGTCGAGAAAAGGACTTTGCTTGAAAATTGGATTGACCAATCTGCAAGGCGAGTAGTTCCATTTCCGCCTTGCGCTCCTCGAACGTGGCTCCAGATTCAGGTACAGGTGGATCTTTGAGTGCGACAGGTGAGGTCTTTTCCAAGTGAGACTGTAGGGTTCGCAAGACAAGTTCTGTAAATTTTTTTTCCCGTGGTTGCTCAACTGCCTCGGCTGTAGCTTGGGCTACCCTCATCATTTCTGGAAGCGGAAGTGGAATTAAATTTTCTTTGGATAGTTGAGTTAACTCCATCAATAAATCTTGTCGGAGATGAGTAGAAAAAAGTAACCAGACGGAAAATGCCCTGGAGGTTTTTTCCAATTCAAAATCATTGCTCATCGGCGGAATGCTCGTCACTAGTTCGCCAACCGTTATGAGCTGTTCCAGAAGCAGATTGAGTTGACGCTGTTGTTCAGTCCTGGGTAATGGAAAATGTAGGGCGAACATGTGGCGTCCTTCTGCCACCGCGACAGCTACATCTTTCGGATAGTCGTGCAAATCGAAAGGCGGTGTTGTTCCTAAATATTTGTGCGCGCCTTTCCACGCGGCATTATCCAAAACATCTTGCAGAATTCCGATCTGTTCTTGAAGGATGGGGTGGTCACTCCGCGAAACATCCATGGTAAAAGATTGATGCAGTAGCCAGAAAGCTGCATCTAGCGCGGCCGTGGAAGAAGAATCAATCAAGGATGGCTGCTCCCTCCAGATCGTAAGGATGGCTTCCATGCGTTCGAGTAACGAGCTGATTTGATCTAATTTAAAAAAATTGCTAAGACTGCCAATACTATGAAAAATACGAATCAGACGTTCCAGCACCTGTGGACCGACGGTATTTCCCTGTTGTTCAAGAAACCGTAAGTCGGCACGACTCGACAACAAAAGCTCACGAGCCTGTTGTACAAACATCTCCCATTGCGCACCATCACCTTCAAACATTGCGATTCTCACAGAGATAATTTTTCTAGCATGTAGATCGGGAGAAAAATATAAATAAATCCAGATTCACAACTTAAACTAGATGTGAATCTGGATTGTACTTAAATTTATTGTCAAAAATTCAGCATCGCAATCGTAATCACTAATCAATCATCAACAAAATAGAAAAATTTTTCCAACTCCATATCCTTGAAAACATTTTTAATTTTTGGATTACAATGAAGAATCTTGATATCTGAGGCTTGATGAGATCCAATATATTTATACATTAATAGCAAAGTTCCAAAAGCTGATTTGGCGAGATATTTAGTCAGTGAAAAATCTAGTACATACTCGGAATTTTTGGATCTGTTCTGATAGAGCCTTGAAAATTCAATACGAGCATCATAATCAAATGTTTCTGGCATGAGAACTGTAACGCGTTCTCCTCCTTTTTTATTCAATTCTATAGTGACGAAAAATTTATTAGTAGATTCCGACAATGTCGCTGGCTTTTCATTAATAACGATACCGGTTCCGGGAACTGTCACACTTTTGAGAATTTCTGTAACTTTCTCCGAGCAATTTATAATTTGGACATCATTACGTCCAGATGGAGAAAAACTTAATTGTAACAACATCGCTAAACCAGATGGAGCTACATCACATACACGTTTAAAATCAAGAATATAGCGAAATGGTTGAGGACAGCCATCATATATTTTTATGAAATCATTCAAGAGATCAGCGTCCAGGTATCCTAAAAGCGAAGCTCTTGTTTCATTATTTCTGTAATCAATATAAACAACATCACCAAAATCTGATGCTAAGAGATTGGAAAGAATAGTATCTTGCTTGAGGGATGCTACAACAATTCCAGTTTCTGTCACTCGCACCACGATACCTGGTTCTTCAAAGATATGTCCATTATCGTGGATATAAAGAATTCCTTCTTGTCCAAGTTTAGAAACAGGAGTGGTTGGTAGCACAATAAAAATAGCATCATTGGTGATATCGAGAGCGTTACCATAGTCTTGTTCAAATTGTACAGGAATGCCACAATAAATCCTGTTCCGGCTCCGATTTTCCTTGTTAGTTAATAAAGATACTGTCATGCGCGATTCCCGGAGTTACTGATAGCCATAGGTGATTCCGCATTCAAATTTTTCCTTTCCAAGGATTCACCCGCAATGCTTTCAATTGCTTGAGAAAGGCCAAAGACTACAAGATAGGGAACACGGTACATTTTCCCTTCCACATTGACCACAAATAGCCCACGACGAGCATCTTGCCTCCAGATTACCCGGTAGCGCACTAAATGGCCTGGAGCAGTGGAAAATACAACCTTGACCCGGCGCGTGATATGAGCATCAAGCTCGATATTGAGAGTCTTTTTGATCTCCTCTTGTGCCAGTCCCTCGAATATTGTCCAAAAACCGCCGGTTAATCTGGAGGTGGCAAGGTGGTCGCGTGCCATGCTAAAAGTGACTGAGGCAGTACGAACAAATTCATGTTCACTAATTAGCGTTTTGTTACCAAAACGATTATCGAGAGGAATTTCTTCGGTGGCCAAAATGATGGGTTGTTCTTCGCTGATGGATTCACGCAATAATTGAAGAGTAGGAGCGGAAGTACGAGAAATTCCATTGAATAATTTGCTTGGCCACTTTTCTTCAGTATCGGAACACGCTATCCCTGGCAGGTCATTTTTTTGGAATGGCTTGACCGGCTTCAACTGTTTATTTTTTTCAAATTTGGCCAGTAGAGGATAGCCCAGGTTATAGACCTTATTTCCTATAAAACCACCAGTGACAGCAGCTGCTATTAATGGAAGCATGGCCTTTGGACCTTTCTTGAATAATTAAGGGAGTTAATTTATTTTTGTTCTCCGAAACCCTGCCCTTTATCAAAATAAAGGAAAAATAGACATTACCGGAAACCTCTTGGGCGTGGGTCGTCATACCGGAAAAGTTATCGAACGCTGAGTCGGAGATGAATCATTTATCGTTCCATGTCCTGTGTGAGAAGCCTAATCTCATCACAGAGCGATGGAACGATATACGGCCAGCGCCAGGTGTTTACAGTAAATGATTACTATAACCAGGAATCAATTTTCTCAAACTGCGCATCGAATTTATCTAGCCAAGAACTTACTCGCGCCTTGGTCGATAATGGCAGTTCGGATTCCGCAACCTTGAAGAATGGCAAATTTAAACGGTCAACTGCATCGTAGGCATCTCCCCATAAGACCGGTATAAGCAATTCCTTGGCACCGCCTTTTAGTAAATTTTGACGAATCTGGGATGAATCGTAGAGGGTATAATGGTCTGGCTCACCGAAAAATCCATTCTTGATTACCACAAAATCAGCACTCGTTCCAAATATGTTAGAAGCTATTTGTAGAGCATTAACAGAATCCATGCTACGCCCAATTACAAATAATACTGTGGCGCGTGCATGAATGCTATCAAGTGCATCGACAAATCGCATTTCCGAAAGCGCCTCATCGAGATCTTTACCTGCCTGTGCCGGTAAATCTACAAACACACTGTATTTTTCGGTAGTCTTTTTGCCTTCGGAAAGCTTGTCGAGAATCTTGTCAAATGCACCGCGTATCCTGAGGTCGAGCTGATTAACCGGAAAGATATCCTTATAGAAGCGATAAACTTGGCTATTCCGGCAATCGGCGTCATAAACAACCGGAATTCGTATCTTACGGTAGAGATAATCAAGCACGGCGCGACTCAACGTACTTTTACCGACGCCGCCCTTGTCACCGTGAACGAGGATGAGACGAGACATATCAAACTCCTAAAGTGATGTGATAACGAGGAAATCACTCATCAGTGTCTTCGAGAAACCCCGCCCTTTAAGGCGGGAAGGAAATGAGACGGTTTTGCAACCGTTGGTAAAATGCCGGTCTTGCCCGGCTGTCAGCCTGTAATGGCTAGTGACGCACACCCTTGCGGCGTAGCTCTACTACACTACGCTTATTCGTAATTGTCGTACCTTTCAGGCCATCCCTGACGGCGCTGGCTTCGACTCCGTAGTCTATTTAGCCACTGACCGTAGATATCGGAGTCGAAGATGAATTACACCGCTTGCACAGATTCCACGATAAGGTTTCGTCGCAAAACAACGAAGCTGATCAACTTCAAGACTTGCTGTTACTAATCTGCGCGTTGGTTAGGGGACAAGGGGCTGAATGATAATTGCATAGAT
>CAUYTW010000052.1 GCA_963575715.1 Gammaproteobacteria bacterium
CCCCCGGCCCCTCTCCCAAAGGGAGAGGGGAGAAAGGCAAATAGGTAGCAACTTGCGTTATAAAATGATTATTTTGATGATGAATCAACCTGCTTGCGATACGATTCATAGGTGGTATTCGCACTGCTCGTGCAACGATCAAATTCCACTTTTTCAAGAATTTTGTCGCACTGATTGCGTTGCCACCCTTGGGCCAAATAATAGGCTTGCTCCATGGTGCATGCTGATAGGGACAAGACGAATAAAAACTCAAGTAAAAAAGATATGTATTTCATGTCGTTTCATGGAATCTAAAAATTACGAAGTTGTCATTATTACGCGCAGTTTACCGTAATCTTCCGCGACAACACTATATCAGTCATCAAGCTGAATGTTATTTCTACAGATGCAAATGGCGACCTGGGTAATAATTCATGCTCAAGTCGTGAATAAAGTCACAGAATTTTTTATTAAGCTTAAAAATTAGGAAAGCCAAGAACCCTACGCCTAAAGGTGGGAGCTTGTGAGGATGGCAGGATGCTGGATCAAGGGATGCGCTTTTTTAACTGTGATCGTATTATTGAGGAGATATTTATGAAAACATCATTAATGGCAGTGGCGTTCTCTAGCGCCCTGGTCATCCCGGCGCTTGCTGCTAATAATAGCGAAACGGATAAGGCAGCCAACGCCTCCACGACTCGCGACAAAATCACGCCGAAAATAGTTTCGTTCAGCGTGCCATCCATTGCCAGGACCACGACCGTACCGATTACGGCCTTCGTCGCCAGCGACAACGTTGCTGTGTCTGGCTATATGGTAACTTTAACAAAAACAGTTCCACCAGTTACCGACACTCGATGGAAATCCGTCCCACCAATCCAGTTTGTATTTAGTGGCTCAGGTCTCAGGATCCTTTATGCTTGGGCCAAGGATAAGGCTGGCAATATTTCGACTCCGGCCACGGCCAAAGTCAATATTGATACTACCGCGCCAACGATAAAAACGTTTGGTGTTCCCTTAAAGGTGAATAGCTTGACAATCCCGGTGACGACACTGACTGCGACCGACAATATCGCCGTCACCGGCTATCTGATCACTGAGACCTCGACTGCACCGAGCATTACTGCCCCTGGTTGGCTGACTACTAAGCCGAGCAGCTACAAGGCGACTCAGGCCGGTTCCAAGACTCTGTACGCTTGGGGACGGGATGAGGCGGGTAATGTATCCCGGGCCAAAGTCGCAAAATGTACCCTGGATATACCACCACCACCGCCGCCACCGCCACCACCTCCTGATGGCGCGGGTGGTGGCACAACAGGTGGTGGCAGCGGCGTCATGAACACTGACAACACCATTTCGGATCAGGCGCAGTCGATGACCATGGCTTTTGATGGCCTAGCATTCGTAACCGGTAGCTACTGCGCACAGACGTTCTATCCTCCCGGCAAGGTGGCTGATTTCTTTGGTTTTCAGTACTTGCGCGACAATGACCCGTCAGGCATGGGGCACAATACCGATTTCACGACCTTAACCGCCAATCCTATCCTGGTGTTGCTGAACGATACCCAACTCAAAACGCTCTCGGATTTGGGTACTGCCGAGGCTGCGCTGAACGATGCTTATGGATACGCACGTTTTCCGCTCGCAAAAGCGTTCCGCCGGTTAATTGATGGCGACACGCCAAGCGGGCACCCTGAACTAAGTCGTGACGCGGTCAAGGCTTATTCTGCGGATTTGTTCAGCATTGACGGCAAGATGAGCTACTTGCGCGCTAAGGCGTATTCCAGCGTTCTCGCTTCGCTGGACACGACCCAGAAAACAACACTTGCTGCCATGAAAGGCAAGGGATCACTCACCTGGACTCAGCCAACGCAGGCTGAAGTCGATGCAGTGTTGGCCAAGTATCCCAACCACATGATGCGTACCTATGCGGGTGAGATGCTGGCCTGGTACCTCGGAAGCGTAGATGCCGATGTCTATTTCTGCCCGGAGCGTCAGGGAACCTACTTTGGCTCCTTCTTCATGAAGGACATCAAGGCGATGAACAATCCCAGCTACACCATTGACTCCAACATGACTGCGAATATGGGTAATACCTTCTTGGCGACGTTGGATACTACCCAAAAAGCGCAAATCACGAGTTTGGTGACTACGCAAAAACCCGACTTGCTATCCATCGTGGCAAAGCGCGGTGAGATTGCCAAAACTTTACGCCAATTCTTACAATCGGAATCCGTCAGCGAAACCACCGTCGTCAACCTCGCCAAGCAATACGGCGAACTGGACGGAGAAATATCCTATTATTACGCGACGAACTTCTCGACCGTTGGCAAATCCTTGACTACGCAACAAAAAGCCACATTGCTGGCACAACGGAAGATCGCCACTGCTGAAACAGGTGGATCACCGGACTATGACAATCTATGTGGGAATGGCTACCTGTACTCGGCACCGATGCCAGCGAACGCGCCATCCGTGATGAATACGGATTTCATGTTCGGCTCCTGCGCAGCAGAATCGAGCGCATGCAGTACCGATTGGGAATGTTGTTCGTTTTCATGTGGAACCAATAACGTCTGCACCACCCCATTCAGTTTTTCTAGCGCTGCCTTTCAAGACGGTGGCACTTTGCCAATCACTTATACTTGTGAAGATTCAAGTGGTGGCGTAAGTCCACCGCTAACTTGGTCAGGGGCGCCTCAAGGGACGGTTGAATTCGCACTCACGGCCACCACACTTGCGGTCGATGGGATGAAATGGAATTGGGTGCTTTACGGGATTCCAGCATCGGTGACCGCACTGACGGCGAACACTACGGGAGTCGGCAGCGCGGGCGCATCCACCGATGGCCCGGAACTCAAATTTTATCCGCCATGCTCATCGGGTTCCGGTGCAAGAACTTATACTTTCACCCTCTATGCCCTTTCGGGAAGTCCTACATTTAGTATACTTCCGGTGACTGGAGATGCCCTCGCCACAGCCATCAGCCCGCTGATTCTCGGCAGCCGCCAGATGAATGTGACGTATACCTTCGCAACTGGGCATTGATCTTAGTGGGTTACCATTCTTAAAAACTTCCCTCGATCCTGTGGGATCGAGGGATTTCTACGCCGAGGATTTATGCGCGTTAATTTTCAGGGACTTTACGCAATCGCCGATACCAGTCTCATTCCTGAAGAAATGTTAGTGGAAAAAGTTGCGCTCGCTCTTTACGGTGGTGCCTGTCTCGTGCAATACCGCGATAAAGGCACCGATCCTGGCCACCGCGAATGGCAAGCCGTGGATCTGCTGCATCTCTGCAATAGTTTCAAAGTTCCTCTGTTAATTAATGACGACGTGGAGCTGGCAGCCAAAATTGGCGCTGCTGGTGTCCATTTGGGGCAAAATGACATGCCCGTGGCGCACGCGCGCGCGTTACTTGGGCCGTCCGCCTTGATTGGGGTTTCCTGTCACGATGATTTATCTCTGGCCCTCCAAGCGGAACGAGATGGGGCGTCCTACGTGGCTTTTGGGCGTTTTTTTCCCTCACATACCAAGCCTTTCGCCATCCAGGCCAATCCCGATCTGCTTACTGATGCAAAAAAATATTTGCAGGTTCCCTTAGCGGCAATCGGTGGAATTACGCCCGATAATGCAAAAATTTTGCTTGCGGCTGGCGCAGATTTGTTGGCGGTGATTCACGGACTATTTGCGCAAGGCAATGTACGTGCTGCTGCATCGCAATTCTCGCGATTATTTATTGAACGCGATTCCTACCACGGCTAAACCCAGCGGCTCTCTCGCTATTTTCTGTAATGCCATCACAACACCAGCACCACATGCTAAAATAACTCTTTCTCTTTCACACAAAGGTTCAAAAACTTGCGATGGTTACTATTCGTTTTTCCCGCGCCGGGATGCTTAAACGTCCGTTTTATCACATCGTTGTCACCGACAGCCGCAACCGTCGGGACGGTCGCTACATTGAACGAGTGGGGTACTACAACCCCATCGCCAAGGGAGCAGACGTGCCGGTCTCGATAAAACTCGACCGGCTTGACTACTGGTTGTCCAAGGGCGCTCAAACCTCGGAAACCGTGGCGAATCTACTCAAAAAATATCGTGCCCAACAACCCACCGCTGCCCCAGCAACTTGATTGAATCCTGTCAGCTACGCATAAGCAATGCTAAGGATCGCCGCTATCTAACCATGGGACGGATTGTTGGAATCTTGGGGGTGCGTGGCTGGGTCAAGGTTCAGTCCCACACCAAGCCACGCGATAATCTTCTTCATTATCGTCCGTGGTTTATTGAGGAAAATGGAGTTTTCCGCGAACGAGAATTACTGGCGGCTCAAGCACACGGCAAAGGACTTGGAGCACTGCTCGCCGGTTGCAGCGACCCGGATGACGCACGACCGCTGGTGGGCCGCGAAATTGCGGTACACCGCGACGTGCTTCCCCCTCCCGAGGAAGGTGAATACTACTGGGCTGACTTGATTGATCTGCGTGTCTTCACCCCGCAAGGGGTCGAGCTAGGCACAGTGGATCACTTGATCGAGACCGGTGCCAACGATGTACTGGTGATCCATGGAGAACGGAAGCGACTTATTCCCTATTTGCCCGGACAGGTAATCCTTGAGGTGGATTTGATGGCTGGCCGTCTGGTGGTGGATTGGAATCCGGAGTTTTGATTCAGTGCGCCTCGGTGTTATAACCCTGTTCCCCGAAATGTTTGGTGCCTTGCACCATGGCATCCCGGGCCGTGCATTGCGTTCGGGGGCGATGAGCCTCGAACTCTGGAATCCTCGTGACTATACCCATGACCGCCACCGCACAGTGGATGATCGTCCGTATGGTGGTGGTCCAGGGATGGTAATGAAGGCGCAACCCTTGGAAGATGCCTTGCGCGCCGCTCGAACGGTAATGTTGGACGAGGTGGTTGTAATCTACCTCTCCCCTCAGGGCCAGCCCTTGACGCAGGCAATCCTGGCAGAACTTGCCCGACAACCGGCCTTGATCCTGGTCGCGGGACGTTACGAAGGCGTGGACGAACGTTTTATCGCGGCGGCAATCGACCGTGAATTATCCATCGGCGACTATGTACTCAGCGGTGGAGAACTCGCCGCAATGGTGGTCATTGATGGTATCTCTCGGCTGCTGCCAGGAGTTTTAGGACATCCCGCTTCGGCGGATCAGGACTCGTTTGTCGATGGTCTGCTCGACCATCCCCATTACACCCGTCCTGAAATTCACGCGGGATATTCGGTGCCGGAAGTGCTGCTGTCCGGCAACCATGAAGTGATTCGGCGCTGGCGTCTTACCCAGGCATTGCGGCGTACCCGTCAACGCCGTCCAGATTTATTCACGAACCTTGTCCTGACCGAGGAACAACGAGTATTACTAGACAAGGATTAACGGTTCGGAAATGCAAATAATTTTTCATCGATTATTATTTAACCCAAGTTGCTACCTGTTATGGTGGATAACCAAATAGCCCCTCTCCCTTTGGGAGAGGGGTTGGGGTGAGGGACTTTTGACTAATGTTGAGGAATTATCCCTCACCCCCGGCCCCTCTCCCAAAGGGAGAGGGGAGAAAGGCAAATAGGTAGCAATTTGAGTTATTTAGGAGCATCTTTTAGGAAGCAGTTACAAGCTCAACAGCGTAACTCCTATACTATTACTATTATCGTGGATCGGACCGAAAGGCTCCGTCACTGGGCCGCATAAAGGCTGACCGCCGAGAAAGAACGGTAACCTTTCACTTCAACATTAAAAAACAGGAGGACGGCGTTTCCTCCCTACGGCTAAAGCCGGGGGTTTCCGCGCCGAATTTAGATGACCAACTTTATTCAACAAATTGAAGCCGAGCAAATGACGCGGGTTCTCCCCGATTTTCGTCCAGGCGACACCGTCGTGGTTCAGACCCGAGTCAAGGAAGGTGACCGCGAACGCCTTCAGGCATTTGAAGGCGTCATTATTGCGCGCCGTAAACGGGGACTGGGTTCTTCTTTCATCGTGCGCAAAATGTCTCATGGCGAGGGCGTCGAGCGCACTTTCCAGACCTATAGCCCCTCCATCGCTGAAATTGTTATCAAACGGCGGGGTGATGTCCGCCGCGCCAAGCTTTACTACCTGCGCGAGCGCAGCGGCAAATCCGCCCGCATCAAGGAAAAACTTTAATTCTTCAAGGGGCGATACATGGAACCACAGATACGATGGCTACATCCGCTCCTGATCTAACCTTAGTCGTTCCCGACCTGCTCCGGGACGGGACGACTTCCTTTCCCGCCCTGGAGCGTCTCCTGGCTCGCGCTGATCCAATTCCCAGCGCGCCGGTGATTGCCGATTTTGACACCTTGCTTTTTCAGCTTTTTGGCGTCGCTATTGATGATCCGTTGCCAATCGCGGCGGTCACCCATGCCCTGGATAGCGATGACTGTTCTCCTGGGTGGTGGCTCCGCGCTGATCCGGTTTATCTGCACCTCCAACGTAATCATCTGGTGCTATTCGATCAAGGTGTGCTGCGACTTTCCCATGACGACGCCACCCGTTTGGCAGCGGAGATGCAGGAGGATTTTCATCTGGAGGCGCTGTATCCCACGCGGTGGTATTTACAGCTTTCAGAACCAGCGCGGATGCAAACATCGAGTTTACGTGTCGTCCAGGGACAAGACATCCGCATGTATCTACCGAGGGGCGAACAGGGCAAGGTATGGCGTAAGCGGCTCAATGATTGCCAGATTATCCTGCATAACAGCCCTGTCAATGCCGAACGCGAGGCGCGTGGCGATCCACCAGTCAACAGTCTATGGTTCTGGGGCGAGGGATACACCCCGACAGTACCCACAGGTATTTTTTGCCAAGTCTGGAGCAATCATCCCGTTGCCCTGGGATTGGCGCGTCTTTCCGCGACACAGCACGCTCCCGTTCCGCGCAACGCCGACAACTGGCTCGCCAACGTCGAGCACACGGGGCGTAGTCACTTGGTGGTTTTGGAAAATCTCCTTTCCGACCACCTTGAGTCCCGCAACGATGCTTTAACTTTTTTGGAGAAAGAGTGGTTCGTTCCGTTATGGCAGGCCGCACGCTCGGGAAAACTCTCCAGTCTGACCCTTTATCCTTGTCCCGCCCTTCCGCGACGCGTCACTGGTTCCATGCTGCGTCGGCGTTGGTGGCCTTTTTCGCACCGGTGACAAACCGAAAAGCTACTGAACGGTATACACCTGGGTTAATTGATTATTCCCGTCGTCGGATTCGGTGATTACGCACCAGCTATCTGCAAAGGCGCGCAGAGTTTTTGATCCGGCACTTCCCGCAGTCATCGGGACCGTCAAATTCTTGCTCGCACCCGCCTCTAAGATTCCAATTTCCGCCCAGGCGTTGCCCGCTGCGGCGCAGCCCCGCACCGTGGGCTGATCATCCCAGAGATCCAGATAACCACCCATTCCTCGCGCCGCGCCCTGATTTTTCACCGTGATGGTCACGGTAAAAAGACTATTGGCCGTAGGGCTGGCCGGGTTCAGGGCAATATTAGTGATGATCAAATCCACCTGCGCCAGGATGGGCGTGGCGCTGACTTCGTTCGACAGCGGGCTGGTGCCGCCAGCGTTGATGGCGGCCATTTTGAAAAAAAACTTCTTGCCATTGGTCAATCCGGTAATCACCACGCTGGTTCCAGTCACGCCAGTTTTAATTGGAGTCGTAGCTTCGCCGTTCGTCGTGG
>CAUYTW010000053.1 GCA_963575715.1 Gammaproteobacteria bacterium
CGAACTTGTGAATTTGACTTCTCAAGCCCCAGCCTTTAGCCGTGGGGTTCTTGACAAGCACCACCTTTAGGACCTTTAGGGCGGGGTGATTGACGGTCTGGTGTACAACCACTACGGTAGCCAAAGCTTGCCTGTCGTCAGACAAGTATCTACGACCTGTACAACTACAGAACCGCATACCCCCCTAAACCCTAAAATCATGATAGCGTGACGCTCGCCAAATCGCAACGCACAAACGGGGGCGGATAACCAACATCTGCCACCGACCACTCTGCTCACTGCGCTACTCAATGGCTTGAATTGTCAGGGTCTCTTACTTTCCTTGATTTGCTTTGATGGTTTAGAGAAGAAGCTGAATTATCGCAGAACTCGCTTAATTCAGTCGCGCCTGCAAAAAAGATAGTTTTATCCTGCAAAACATTTTTCATATAATTCTTTATAATAATAAAATTCAAAATACTGATGTTTTTCAAGAAATTCGAGATAAACATTTAAGTTGTGAATATTCGGATACAATCGAATTGACTCCCACATTAGACGCTGCCAATACTCATCTTGAACTGGCAAAAGCATAGCCTCCTGTAGTAGCGAATTACTTATAAAAAGACGATAATCATTACTTAAACAATTTTTAGGTATACGTTCAACAAAAACTTCCAATGAAGGCGGAGTTACTCCATCAATCATAGAAAAATTGTTTTTTCCATGCAAATCCCAAATGTGAGTTTTCCAATACGGATCTAATTTTACTGAGGCTTTACATCCATCTGAAAAACCATGTTCAGCTATTGACCCAGGGTCACTATGACGGGGAGTTTGCCTAAAACGACCGTAACGATTTAAACTGTAAAAATAGTTTGTATGAATATCGTATTGAATAAATTGCATATAGCGATTAACTGCTCTATCCGACATTTCTCCAAGTGATGCAGTATTAATAACGACATCAAATGATTCATTAAATAAAGTATGAATTAGAGAAATTGGAATAAAAATAAAATCATAATCTGCTCCAAAATTTGAATTGAGCGATGTTGACTGTAAGTTGAAATCTTTAGTAACAAATAAAATTTTTGAATCAGGAAAATTACTAGCTATGAATAAATAACTGAAAAATAGAGTGTTAGGTAAATCTAAAATAAAAATCTGAGTATTTGGTGAAAGTAATTTTAAGATCCTGATAAATCCACCATATCCACCACCAATTTCAAGAATTTTTCGATTAAATGAATTCCCCCCCCCCCCCCCCCGCGTTTAGAAACGAAAAAACCTGCCAATACGCACATAAATGCCAATAAAACATAGTCGATACTGTACGTCCCTCAAAATTAAAAATCATTTTAGGACTAGTTAAATGTGACTCCTGCACAAGCATATTCAATGATTCAACTGGTAAACCATTTTTTTTAAGCCAATTGCTGTATTTATTAATAGTCGTATAAAAGTTCACATCTGTATTGAATCTTCCATAGGTAGATCCGTTATTTTCTTGAAAATAATGGATGATGTTTACAATATTCTGTTGCTCCATTGCTTTCCGTAAAACAATATTGGTATGATCAATCCACAGACGCGATGGACGGATATCTTCCATTATATCATAATTGATGACGATTTCGTGATATTTTCTAGCTTTTTCCAGAATTTCCTGATTCATTAGTGTCTCCGAGAAACTTTGCCCTTTAGAGCGTGATGATTGACCTCTAATTACTTTTCTGCAATTTACATCACTTTGGGATAAATACCGCCGCCGCTTGCAGCGGCGGTTATTTATTTTCACGACCAACGCTTGAGACAATCGTCCTCTACGCGCATCTCTAAATCCTATCGCCCGTAGCGCAAACGATCTTTAGGCCTCCTGTCCGCTGGGCACGAGAGTTGGTGCATTTGATCCACGACGGAGAAAACCCCATCCTGGAATGGCGGAAGCGGTAGCGGTAATCAAGGCCGCCAAGTAGGGCACTGCCTGAACCGCCAGTACCCCTGCCCACAGCAACGCCTCATGCACATCGGTACCGTAAAGCGTGAGTACCGCAATCGCGGCAGTACACAGAGCGATCAGCATCAGCGACTCCTCGCGTGCCATCATCAATCCCTGAAGTAACGCAGCTTGGTTTTCCATTTTAGGAGTGCGGTGGAAAGGAAGGGTTTTGGTAAGCAAACCCGTAATCACCGCATGGGCGATGGCATGGGTCAGGCTCATACCAGCAATCGACGCTCCTATCCGCTCACCCCAACCACAAGGTACCCGCGCTGCATAGAGCCAGAAACTATGCAGTAACTTAAAACCAAACAGGGCGATGGTCGGCAGAAGAAATACCGTCAGCGGAAAACTCGCCTTGTGCGGGATGGTCAACAACGCCAGCGACCATATTAATGCGGCTACAGAAAATAGCAGATGCAGGGCGTCGGCAAACCAGGGTATCCAACCAGTAACGAAATGAAATTTCTGCCCCGCCGAAAGTGGTCCATGCCCCGGCAGTAGGTTACGCCAATGTCCCTTGAGAATCTGCATAGCTCCATAGGCCCAACGGTAACGTTGACGTTTATAGCCGGCAAAGGAATCGGGAGAAAGTCCCTTGCCAAAAGTGTGTTCCAAATAAACCGATTCATAGCCAGCCTCGAATAGCCGCAGCCCCAGCTCAGAGTCCTCACAAATGCACCATTCACTCCAGCTTCCTACTTCGATCAATGCCGACTTGCGGATGAGAGTCATGGTGCCATGTTGGATAATGGCGTTGCGCTCATTGCGTTGGACCATGCCAATCTTGAAGAAACCCGTGTATTCCCAATTAATCATGGTTTTGAATGGAGAATTGGGTCCATCTCGATGGTCCTGGGGAGCCTGAACGAAACCTATCTTAGAGTTGTCAAAGTAAGGTAGGGTGGCGCGTAGCCAGTTAGGCTCGACCACGTAATCGGAGTCAATCAGTCCGACCACTACTGCCGCCGGGTCGGTGACAGTCAAGGCAAAATTTAGTGCGCCGGCTTTGTAACCCTTGATTTTGCCGAGGGTGAAGAATCGAAAACGCGGGCCGAGTAACTCGCAATGAGCCTTGACCGGTTGCCATATAAGTTCGTTGGTGGTGTTGTTATCGATGACCAGAATTTCATAATCCGGGTAATCGAGACGTGCAAGGCTGTTCAAGGTTTCAATCACCATCGCCGGAGGTTCATTGCAGATGGCGAGGTGTAGGGAAACTTTTGGCAACGGATGATCCCGGGATGGTTCCAACGGCTTGAATATTCGATGCAAACGTCCAAAAAGCATCTCACTCATCTCGAAACCATTGATCAGCACGACAATTAGTAGAGCAATCTGTGCGGGCAACATGATCGCCCACATGAAGGTCTCCCAACCCACTAGATACCAGAGGAAAGGCGCGGACGCGGTCCACACCAAAAGCGAGGCACAGCCCTGAATGATAAGCGCGTAGAACAACCGACCCTGGGACTGGATATGCCGAAAGCGTGCCACGAACCAAGCTATGGGCAACAGCGCCAAGCACAATGCCAATAGTGCCTGCAACTTCCACAGCGGATTGTCTTCGACTGTACCGGTGAAAGCGAACTTGGGTTGACGATGGGCATCGAATAAGCCCCAGTAACGCCCGACATAGCCTTCAATCTCGCGCTTCCATGGCTGGTCGAAAGCTTCCATAATGAAGTAATCCAATTTTTCACGGGTGGCGAGATTCAAAAATTCGCGCACGAAGCGCGCCTCGTTGACCAAGCTGGCCTCAGCCGTGCCGCGATGCTCGCCTCCAGATGGCCAACCAACCTCGCCAAACATCACATGTTTGCCAGGGTACATGGCCTGGAGGCGATGAAGCTGTTCTTCCACCCATTTGACTGCGACATCGGCTGGAATCTTTTCCCAGTAAGGCAGGACATGAATAGCGATGTAATCAACCTCGGCGACCAGCTCCGGGTGCTTGATCCAGACATGCCAAGGTTCGGCGGTGCTTACCGGTACATCAGTGAGACGGCGTACTCGGCGCAAGTAACGGATGAGCTGATCCACCGTCAAACCGTTATCCTTGCCCAGATCATGACGCAGAACCGACTCATTGCCGACGATGACTCGTTCGATATTAGGATAAGTCCGAACATTGCGGACTAAATTTTGAATCTCTTTTTCATTATGATCGAGACGATGATCCACCCACGCTCCGGCGGTCACCCGCAGCCCATATTGAGCCGCGAGTCGTGGTACTTCCTCGACACCGTCGGTGGAAGTATAAGTGCGAACCCGCGCTACTTTTCCCGAAAGGAGCTTAAGATCCCCAGATACGATACTGGGGTCAGGACGATCCCCGTTAAGCGGATTTTGATCCGCGCCATAGGGACTGAAAGATACACCATTGATTATTCCCGACCAAGGAACAATGACTTCCGGGCGGTTGAATATCGCCCACAACCCTAAATTAATAAGGGCCACGGCGATGATAATAAATAATGTCCCTCCTCCGTGTAGGTGGAAGGTGAATAATTTGGATAATTTCAGAATAGGATTTTTCATAGATCCTCGTGTGGAGACCCCTCGATCCCGAGGGGGAGAAAACGCTGCCTTTGATGTTGGAATCTAATTGCTTGAGTGCCGGTTTTTTTTCGGCTGTCAGCTACAGGCCTGATGACGTAGGTCGAGGAGTTCTTAACCTGATACAGAAATTGCAACAGCCAGTGTGGCGGTAATTTAGGTCTTCAATATTCGTGCCATGACACTGCAACACTTATAAAAGAATGAAGTAGGGCATTCTTAATGTCCGATCTAGACATGAGCATCCTCTTCTTTGTCGCTTACTAACGACAGTCTTCCAAAATAACCATGACAAGCTACTGATGTGTTGGACAGGATGCTGTCGTTAACTGGCGACAGTCATAATCTTGAAAAATTTTATTGAGTTAAAAAACTCAAGTTGCCACCTATCCGTGGTTACGAGATTTCCGCTTCAATGCCCACGGTGGAATGCGCCTTTAGAGATATAGGTGGCAACTTGGGTTAAAAAATACCGACGTGTCAGGTGATACCGCAATTTTAAATAGGCTAGGAGTTACGCAGTTGAATTTGTAACTCTATACAGGATTGAGTTTTTTTCTGTCATTCTGCGCGGAGGTCGCGTTAGCGACCGGAGTCGCAGAATCTATGTAGATGGATTCTGCGACTTCGCTTCGCGCAGAATGACTTACTTTTTTCAACTGCGTAACTCCTACTCCTATAGGCAAAGTGCAGACATGCGATTTATATTTTTTCTTCTTCGCCCAAACGACGCGCTTCTTCTTCCAGCATGACTGGAATGTCATCGCGGATTGGATAAGCAAGGCGATCAAGTCGGCAGACCAACTCGCGTGCCTCACGGCGGTATTGGAGAGGTCCCTTGCAAATCGGACAAACAAGGATATCGAGAAGACGTTTATCCATAGGTTTTTCTCAAGTGAATCTTTAGGAGTCCGTAGCTAATGCTTGGTCGCCCGTCTTCCTTGGCGTGCTCGCGCGCATTGGCGCACGGTTCTTAACTAAAATTGCTGTCCCGGACGCATCACCCCGCCCAAGCGTGGACTACCGGTACCATGGGTAAATGTTTGCGTCAAATAGTCGGGAGGTATCTCGCCCAACATTTGATAAAGTCCAGTTAATTGGTGGCGAAATAATCGCTCGAAGTTGCTCACCGTTTCCGCAGGATTATCATCGCCAAACCACCAAAACCAATCAGAGCTTTCGCATACTCCAAGTAGTCGTTCAATTTCCTTGAGCTGTTTACCCTTGAGACGACCCTCAGCCAAGGCAATATCGAAATGACGCTTGACTTCCACCAACATATCCCAACCACGATTCTTATCCACATTCCCGATCCAGGTGGAAAAAGTACCATATACCCAGCTTCCCGCCACGATTCCTGGTAGTTGTGCAGAAGGTCTTCCTTGCGCAAGATATTCAGCGTAGGTGGTTAATTTTAAGCGAGGATGTTCATCTATTCGTTTATAAAGTGTGGAAAGAAAATAATAACCATTTTCTGGATAATATTCCCAAGCATTTTCACCATCCATGATAATCGAAACCACTGCATTCTGGTCGGAGACACCACTATCATTGACGGCCAAAGCGATATTTTCTAAGTGGTGAACAAGATCGCCTACCGCATCGTCGGCGTGCCAGGTTGAGTAAACAAATCCAATACGATCGGCAAGCCGATCATCACGAAAGAAACAGGCAAGAGGCGTATGAGAAAAATGGTAAGCGCGATGTAACCAATTACCTTCCAGCGGTAGTTGATGGTGTATCAGACTATTACGCAGCACTGATTCTCCCGACGCACACCAACGGAATCCCTGCTCATTAAGCAACTGAAGAGTGGCATTGCTCACACCGCCCTCAGCGGGCCAACAACCAAGAGGACGACGGCCTAGAAAGCGTTCGAAAATCGCCAGTCCCTCTTCCAGATGCCAACGTGCGCGCGTTTCTCCGTCGGGATAATGGGTATATTCCCCCAAAGTGACTGCAGGCATTGCTTCCTTAGCCATTTCCATATCCAGTAATAAAGGCAATATGGGATGACCCCACGGAGTCATGGATAACTCGACACGCCCCATGTCAGCCAAGGTTCGATAACGTGGCAACAGTTGTTCCAACAATTCGCCGATAATAACTAATAAATCGTGTCGATCCTCGGTGGTATAGCGTGCGCCCTTCTGCTGCAAACGCTGAATACCGTGGGAATGGCGACGAACTTTTTCTCCTATCCAGGCAAGGTGATACCAAACCACTAAATCCATAATGAATTGATTGGATAGATAATCCACGCTATCCAGGTGCCGCAGTGCGAGACGTGCTATTTCGACCAATTCGGCGTAAGGACGAAAACGCGCGATGAGACGCTGCTCATTGGCGCGCAAACAACTCTGAATCAAATCGCGCCGCCCCGTCAAATTGCTTGGCAAGCCAGAATCTGCCAATGCCGCGAGTAGGGGATCGTGAATAGGGGCACCTTTCTCTAAGAACTGCGCAATCTGACAGCGGTAATCTTCAATTTGCTCCAAGAGCAAGGGAGTAAAATTGACTACTGCGCGCGCCTCCTTGCTATCCTCCAGATGAGCGGCCATATCTACATAATCCTTGATGGCGTGGAGATAAGTCCAAGGTAAAACATATTCACAGGAAAGAGGATCACGGTAGAGCGGTTGGTGCATATGCCAACACAGAACCACCGGCAAACGTTCATCAACCGACACGACGCGACTCCTGGCCAGTCATCCCGGGAATGACCAACACCGCATTATTTTCCATATTTTCCATGCTTATATAAAAACGGTCTGATGGGTTAAGTCCAGTTCTTGTCATCAGTATCTCCGAGAAACCTCGCCATTTCGGGCCGAGTGATTGACAGTTATTATTTCTGAATTTGTGAGTTCTGTTAGCAGAGGCTACACTCTGGTGCGAGAAACTGGTATTATATGGTAAAAAGTTGATTTTTGAACCCATCTTGGTGCTTTGCGTCAATAACCACTCGAACCTACGAGATCGTAGAATAGCTCTGTCAAGAACCGCACGGCTAAAGGAGGGGGCTTGAGAAGTCAAATTCACAAGTTCGGACTTGACCAGCCTAAGTCGAAAGTATC
>CAUYTW010000054.1 GCA_963575715.1 Gammaproteobacteria bacterium
ACTGCTTGAACTGTTCGAACTAGAAGAACTAGAAGAACCAGAAGAACTAGAAGAAATGCCGAAGGATTCTTGTGGAGATAGCGACGGCGATGGTTGCGACGGCGAAGGTTGTTGAGTATCTGGCGCGGATGGTTTTGATTGAGTAGAAGGGGTAATGCTTTCCTGGCTTTCCTGAGCGGAAGTACTGGGTTGAGCCAACGCCGTAACTTGATCGCGTAATGGAGCGTTTGGTGCCAGGACACCAAAATAGCGGTGACGATGAATCCGAGGAGGAGAGATTAATGTAGCAATTCTTGCGATTAACTCAAATGGAGTCAATCGTAATTCACTACTCCCATCTTCTCCATGATCTGGTAAATGGTAAATAACCCAAGTTGCCACCTATCCGTGGTTGCAAGGTTTCCGCCACAACGCGCACAGTGGAATGCGGCTTCAGGGGTATAGGTAGCAACTTGGGTTATTTTAGTATTAAAAATAAGAGTTACGCAGTTGAATTTGTAACTCTATACAGGATTGAGTTTTTTTCTGTCATTCTGCGCGGAGGTCGCGTTAGCGACCGGAGTCGCAGAATCTATGTAGATGGATTCTGCGACTCCGCTTCGCTGCGCGCAGAATGACTTCGTATTTTTCAACTGCGTAACTCCTAGATAGATTGGAATGCGAAGGAACGCACCAATGTGGTTGGCGCCTTGTTTAAGTCGGCTTTATTAACGGCTTCTTTAATAGAGGGTTCGGTTAATTCGGATGTTTTTGCGGCATGGATAAAACAAGATTTATTACCAAATAGGAGTTACGCAGTTGAAATCTGCGCGAAGCGAAGCGGAGTCGCAGAATCTATCTATACTTATAGAGATTCTGCGACTACGGTCGCTAACGCGACCTCCGCGCAGAATGACAGCAAAAACTCAATCCTTTTATAGAGTAACAAGTTCAACTGCGTAACTCCTAGTCCGTTTTATAACGGAACAGCTATATGTAAAACGCTATTGAGCGACGGCAAAAAATATCGCAACCGTTTTGGAATGGACAATACCCACTGACGTACTGGTAAACGCGGAATGACTTGATCCACTAAATGCGCGGCGGTCTCGGTCATGCGTCTGGTATTACAGGAAGGGCAAACGCCACGGCACTTACAGGAAAAGGCAATGAGGAAGTCATGGCCGCATTCTGAACAACGGGCACGCGCGAATCCATGGGCCAGGATTCCACATTTGAGATAACGACGGAATGCCTCCTCGGCGAAACCTGGCATGGGCTCGTGCTCCCAGGAGTTATCCCGGCAAAGGACGAGAAAAGTCTCGAAATTGGCTTGGACCACCCGATAAAGTGTTGTGTCAGCGGGTCTTCTTGGGTGATAGTGCTTGGGGAGGCGACATTCTGGATTGCGGGCAACCATAATCAAGACTCCGGGTGTCGAAGTCTTGAAGAATAGGTAAGCGTTGCTCTTCTTTTCTAGCATTATCAATGCTATTAGTATTCCAGAAATTATCAACAAAAAATCGTGATGACTTATCGCTCATGGCTGTTAATACTGACATCGCTAATAATTGAGCTGGAAAAGAAATAAAACACCATTCGCCTTTTTGTAGATAATCACTGTTGAGTACCGCTAAGGTGTCGAGTAGATTTTCTACTAACTCAATGGTAGTCACAGCAACCACTTTATCAACGGATTGTTGTGAACACAGTACGTTAATTAATTCATCCCGCGAGACACTATAAAAATAGCCTTCTTCTTCGGCGTAGCGCGGTAATTCGCAGATCAAGGTTTTCAGTAAGGATTTGATCATTGATTACGACCAGTTAATTGCATAAGCGAATCCCAAATATTATTTGACAGCACTTTATCAATAATACGAATACCAAGATGATTAGGTTCTTTTGATTTCGAGCTATCAAAACGAGCAGAAAGAAAACTATAGGACGTTATGATAACGTATTTATCTTTTTCGATGCAAAGGCGTGCGTGCATGTCATCTACATAATGCAAATTATGAGTTTCAACTGAGGAATTTGGCTCTTTTTTTCCGTAAATAAAATAAATATTCTTTTTATTTGCCATTTGTTGGAGTATTGGATTATCAGCACTAATGCGATATGAAGCCAAAATCACGTTTTCTCGATCAGGCAAATTGAGCCAATATTCTTCATGTTCGCGATCCGTTAGCAAGCCGATCCGTATTAAATCATCAACTTCACCTAATCCAGGCGATAACGTTGAATAAGCTTTACATTGCTCTCCCCACCATGGTGTTAGCAATTCCCCAGGAAATTTATCTAGGAGCTTTACATTTAATGGGGTAGCAGTGCTTTTAATCGATACATCCGAGAACTCTTTTTTGCTAAGAGACGTTTCGAATAGCCAATTATAACTACCTATAATCGCTGTAAAAGGTGCTTCATTACTTCCGCTATCATAAACTAGGAGCTTTGCGTCAGAATTTGTCGGTTGAGGATCAATTAATAAATTAGTTACGTTAGCCATTTTTTGAGATAGCTTCTTTTTTAGCTCCGCAATTTTGAAAGGCCCTTCGAAGCCAACACGTATGCCTATCGTCACACCACGATTCAACGTAGCAGATAACTCATTGATTAAAGTGTTTATGGCTTGTTCTGAAATATGAGCCGTGTGCAATAATATTTGGCTCTTCGCTTGTTTCAAAGCATCAATCAGAATTTTTTGATGCGCGTGTTTTGTTTTTATTATGCAAATATCTTCCCGCTTGATATTAAGGTAAGAAAGTTCTTTGATTTCAAGTGGTTTGTCGAGTTTTTCAATGCCATATATTTCTTTTAATTTGTTCTGAAAAAAGCTGCTATTTGAAATCTCATCTGGTACGTTTTTCAGTTTGCCATCTTTTTCCGTTATTTCAAGAAAGTTATACTTTATTTCGCCATCCCTATGTTTCCATGAATAATTTCGATGGACTTCTATACTCATATCGGACAGCATGTTGTCTAGCAGGGATTTTTTTTCGATTCGTTCAATGAAATTCCTAGCTTCGCCAAGATCGCAGTTATCGACAGCGTCTTTAATGATTAATTTGGTTCGCGGATCAGTTAGTTTGGTAGTTATATTTTCATTTTTTGAACTCCATTTCAAACATTCAGTAACGTCACTGTGAGTTATATTATCATGATGTTCGTATCCCATTTTCTGATAATACAATCCTGTTAAGTTCTCTCGGCAAAGGTAAATGGTTTTTGTTATTGGCTCACTGCCTTGATAGCGTTGTAATTCTTCAATATTATTTATGGCTTCTGATTCTTTGGTCGGGCAAATAATGTCCGAAAGATCGATATAACATAAGCCAAGCTCCATCAGTTTAGAAATCATCTCGCTTATAAAGCGTGCAGGTAAACACAGTTCAGTTTTTAGATCATTGAAGTTTAATAGTGCTGCGTCATTTTCAGCTGTGTTATTTTTGATAAGTGTTAGTAGGGCGAAATCGAGATCGGTTACGAGGCGTTGACTGTGAGCCGTGTAATCAACTTTATAGAGCGTATAGGGTATTAAAATCGTTTTTTCCATTTTTTATTGACCTAAAAAAAATTGCTCAGGGGTTTTATCGCTGGACAGGGGGATGCGATATTCTTCCATTTTTATAATTAATTGTTTGGCTTGATCTAACTCCTGCCGAGGGTTTTTTTCGATTGCTCGCTTAAAATAGTGATAACAGCCAACGATAATGAGTTTCTTGCGGGCTCGGGAAAGCATAACATTAAGCCTGTGTGCTTCGAGAATGAATTCGATACGTTCCATGTCTGGTTCCTCTGGATTTTTATTGCCGACTAAAGATAAAATGACTATGTCAGCCTGATCGCCCTGGAACGAATCTACGGTATAGGCGATTTGACGAATAGTCTTGCCGCCTTTTCTATTCACTGATACTAAATTAATATTATCAGCCAGTTCTTCATTATTGTGCCCGTTAATTAAGCTAACTTGTTTAACGTAAGGTGATAAAACAACCACTTCACTCAGCATATCGACCTTAATTTTTTTCAGCATTGTTATAATGACATTGCACTCTTTTTTATTAACTATTCCATAGCCGTTTTCAGGCTTTTCCTCGGAATTATTTCCACCTGCTGGTATGTCAATCCATGTAATGTGCTTTTCATTAAGAAAATATGGTGAAGAAATAGGATTTTGATGTTCTTTTAGATACTCTTTACTTTCTGGCGTTTTAAGGCAGAAATCGTCGTGGTTATAGAATATATTACCCACCAAGTCGCCTAAAACTTTTGGCATTCGCCTCTGGGTGTCTAGGGTAAAAGAAAGCGGGTGGCTTGTATTTCCAGAACGGTTATTAAAAAGCCAGTTGAACGTCTCAAGATAGCCTGATATGGCTTCTTCACTAAGCTTTTTTAACTCCTTATGAGCATCCTCATCCAGCATTTGGATTTGGTTTTTTTCTTTGAGTTTGTTGAGAATGCCTGTAGCAGAATCCTCGGCATCACCTTGGCTTGCAACACTATTTAATGCAGCATTGAATTCTTTATACATAAAGGGCTGTAGTTGTTCTTGATCTCCAATCAATAACCAACGATAGCCAACCTGCATGGGCAGTGCCAAATCAAAACCATGAGTTTTCCCAGCCTCTTCAACTATTACCCAATCGAAAATTTGCTGCTTTTCTACCATGCCAACTAAATCTTTGGCACTGGTCGTCGCAAATACCAAAGAAGCAGCGTCGCGCATTAAATTTTTTAATCCAGAAATACAAGAGACTATACGATGGGATTTTTTGTTTTCTACAAATGCACTATCGGTTACCGAAAGAGAGTCAAATGAATCTTGGACTCTATTTTCTTTGGTGTCTTTTTCCTTTGTTAAAACATTAATAACTTCTTTAATTAATAAAAATGCTTGCTTGGTATGCTCTTTATATTTAATCTGAGAGTTATGGTTTTCGTAACATTTATCAATTGGTTGCAAAAAATCCAGCAATTCGTCATCGGAAACAGCCTCTCCTTCAAGCTTTAAGCTGATGGGTCTTTCTCCTTCTTTATCTTTATAAAGCTCGTCAATCTTACGCATCAATACGTCAATTGCAGAATGGTCTTTTGCCGTCAACAATATCTGCGCCATGGGATGTCGATTCAGTAATACTTTAATCAAATTGGTCGCTATCGTACTTTTTCCTGTCCCAGGTGGTCCTTGGAGAGTATAGAGCGGAAAGTGGAATAGAATATCTTGTATTCTCGCTTTGCCATTATCATCCAAACTAATAAGATTCAGATCGCCCAGTTTATGTTCCCATTCAATATCCTTTTTATAAGTTCGATCGCCTTTTAAAGCTAATGACCTAACCAACAAGCGATGTTCTTGCAATTTACTGATAGACTGTGTCCTACGATTAAGTAAACTGATTTGCCCATAATGTCCCCAAGTACGCAGATAGCCATGTTCCCCAATTTGATATTCTACTGACTTTCCTAGTGTAATTCGTTTCGAGCAACAAATAACACCTCGATCTTTATCTAATTTATCAATCTGCCATTCCATGGCGGCACGTTGCTCTTTGCTACCCTTGAATTGCAATGTGCCGTCTTGCTCCCCTCCCAGATAAATGGTTTGCTTCTGGTCAGAGCCCTGTGAGCCTTCTTGATCCAGATAATCCAACAATGATTTATCCCCGTTGAAATATGATCTAGCTTTTGTTCTTGGTGCACTTGCAGCTTCCTCAAGTTCCTTAATTTCTAATCGAACAATGCCTTTATATTTTTCCGATTCGTTTTTTGTAGTAATTTTAGTAATTTCGTAACGATAAATTTGACCATATCGCAACAAAATTTCCATTTCATTGGCAACACTGAGAAACGCTTTAAATTGCCTTTCTTTTGCTTGCTCTCTAGCTACGCTAACATTAGTTTTACATAGTTCACCAAATAAATCCTTCCAACCGCCTTCCTGAACTGGCGGTATTTGAATATTGAAATTGAGCTCAACACGATTAGTAACATCTATCCAATCGGATTCAATTTTTAGGGCTCGCTGAGAAATATCGACTAGATTCCCTGCTTTTTTCCAACTTTTGATATTATGTTGTCGATCAACTAATTGTTTTCCTATTTTAAAATAGATTTGCGTGGTTATTTGCTCTCGCTTAACGTGGCTAAACTTCAACGCAATAAACTCATCGTTAATTTTGCCTATGTGAATAGATGACGCGTTGTTTTTTTCTTGTTCAAACCAAGCTTGAAGAGTTTCATTAGCGTTTTTATTAGTAGATGGGGTATCAATAAGTCCGTTGTCTTCCAGCATATCGACTAAACGCCCATTGCTGCCTGTAATACAAAAAAGCAACAATTCTTTGCACTTGGCTTCCTTAGCGATATTTAAGTTGTTTTCCTTTTGGATTCTATCAAGGCGTTCTAATATTTTTTTTCCTGTAATATATTTGTCGTTATCCAGCAACAAATAGCGAAAAAAGTCCTTTTCAATTTGATCAAAAGGTGCGTTCCTGAGATTTGATTTAAAACTTTCTTTATCTCGCGGTTGCTTTCCAGTAAAAGTTGTAAATATCGCAGCCGCTAATGCCATCCAATCCGTTATAAACGAGTAGCCGTGTATCCCGTAGTCTTTTTGTCTATCAGCTAAATACTTCCCCCAATTGTCTTGATTGCTTACACCATTATTGCTATTCCCTGTTTCGCCGATGCGGGCTGCATAGCTGAATCCACTAAGTCTAAAAGGGAAGCCGGCCTTATCATTACCCAGGACGATCTGATTAATCGCAATATTTTTATGCAGGATATTTTTGTTATGCAGGTTGTTCAACCCTTCCGCAAGTTGATAAAAAGCCTCCCAGACTGGCGTTCTTTGTTCTCGTTGTATGCGATGGTTTTTGAAAGTATCAGTTTTCAAGACAGCATGAGACAAGACCTGCTGGGCATACTCTTCTTTAAAGCAGGTAACAAAACACGAATATTCATCATCAACGCCATAATATTCAGCAGTAAGGTAGTGCTCGTCGCCATTCGGTAAACTTTCAAGCATATGAAGCATTTTCATGTGCTTGGCGAATAAAAACTGACGCAACTGCAAATTTTCTGAATTTGGGTCAAAAGATTCGATAAACAGCACAAATCGCTCGTGATCGTTTGCATGTTCATCATCCACCTTTATTGCTTCCCAAACGCTCATATTGGGTTTTGTAGGGAATTGTTCGTGTGGAGAAACGAGTTCGAACACTTTTAACAAATTAAGTCCTTTATTTAACATAGATACGGTTATTCCTGTGAAGCAAGGTAAAGTTTCAGTGTATCCAAATGACGTTTTACGGGATTTCACTGCAAATCGCTTTGGCAATTAGTTCATTAGAAGAAATCAACCGCAACATACCTCACATTGTTCATGAGGATTGCGCTCAATTGTTTCATGGGCAATTATCGCGCCTGTATGATAATCCATTTGCCATAAATCTCGCACACCCAAACCTGCAACACGCCGTTAAGGATAGGAAATCCAACCGCGTCTAGCCAAGTACGGCAAACACGATATAGCTGTTCCGTTATAAAACGGACTAGGAGTTACGCAGTTGAACTTGTTAC
>CAUYTW010000055.1 GCA_963575715.1 Gammaproteobacteria bacterium
GGCTGACAGCCGGGAAAGACCGGCGTTTTTACCGGACGGTTGTAAAACCGTCCCCCTTTCCTCCCCGCCCTAAAGGGCGCGGTTTCTCGGGGACATTGATGAAAAAAATTCTGATTGTCGACGACCAGCCCATCATCCGTAAGATGGTGCGCATGGTTCTCAAAAATTATTTCGCTCTTGATGAGGCCGAAAATGGTGACAGCGCGCTGGAACAGATTCTGGTTGAGCGCCCCGATGGCATGGTGCTGGATGTCATGATGCCCGGCAACCTCAACGGTTTTCAGCTTTGCGAGCGCATCAAGCGCGACCCTGCGCTAGCGAGTATCCATGTTGTGCTGGTCACTGCCTGTGCGCAGGTGGCTGATCAGGAACTCGGTCGTGCGATTGGTGCCGATGCCTATTTTATCAAGCCCTTCAGCCCGCTCGCCTTGGTTCGTCATCTCACCGAGGCGTTGAACGGGGGGCCACAAATATGAACACGAACGACGCACCCCTGGCCACATTTACGGCCGGGTGGTGGCATAGCCCTTGGGGCATGGCAACCGTTGGCATGGATGGCAACGTCCACGCGGTCAATCCGGCCTTTGAGCGTTGTACTGGTCTGGCGGGCCAAACGGTGCTCGCAATGAGCGAGGCCACGCTGAGTACCTGGTTGAATGCGCACGGATGTGAACACCGACGGGTTGATATACTCAACAGCGAGCCACGCGCTATTTATTATCTCCATGATAATACGGAGGGAAAGACCAACGTGCGGCGCTTGTCGTATGTCGCCGAATTACTGCGCGAGCCGCTTGCCAGTATTTATGGGTTTGCCGAATTACTGCTGACACAGAATTATGACGAAGAAACCCGGCAAGATTTAACCGCCACCTTGCTCGGCGAAATCGAAGCAATGTCCAATATAATCAATGAGCAGCTCGATGTCACCCGTACCATCTAAAGATATTATTTTGTAAACACCATTGACCTTTACCAAAACTGGAGAACAAACAATGTCCACTCAATTCCGTTTGCATTGTGTATTCCTGGCGTGTCTGGCTTGTCTGAGTTTAACGGCGGTTAACGCTGATGATCTCAAGGATATCCAGGCGCGGGGCGAAATCCGTCATATTGGAATTCGCTACGCTAATTTTGTTACTGGAGCCGGAGATGGATTGGATGTCGAATTAGTCCAGGGTTTCGCTCGTCAACTCGGCGTACGTTACACACTGGTTTATTCTGATTTCTATAATGTCATTCGCGATTTATTGGGTCAGGAGGTCATGCGTCAAGGTAACGATGTCACATTGACCGGAAAACATCCAATTCGGGGCGACATGATTGCTACTGGTTTCACGAAATTGCGCTGGCGTGAAAAAATACTGATCTATTCTGATCCCACCTTTCCCTCGCAGGTGCTGTTAGTCGCTCGCTCCGAATCGGAACAAAAACCAATTCAAGGCAGTGACAATTTGCTCCAAGATATCGCAGAAACGAAAAGTCTCATTGGTCATAGAAGTCTACTGGTTATGGAAAGAACTTGCGTCGACCCCGCTAATTATGGTCTGAAAGCCATGGGGATTGATCTCAAGGCGTATACGAAAAGCACCAATCTGAACGAAATGGTGCCCGCCTTATTAAATAAGGAGGCGGAACTCACCCTGCTCGACGTGCCCGACGCCGTGCTCGATCTCCAAAAATGGGCCGGTCGCATTAAAGTGCTCGGGCCGATTTCCGAAGAACAAACTTTAGCGGCGGCCTTTCCGAAATCAGCTACAGCGCTGCGTGATGCCTTTAATGATTATCTGCGCAAGGTTCGTGCGGATGGTACTTATGATCGACTTGTACGGAAATATTATCCCGGCATCCAACAATATTTTCCGAATTTTTTTGCCAAAAAATAACGAATGCTGATACACCTGCCTGCGCCGCTACGCCGTATTTCGCCAAGATGGCCTTTGGTGATGGCCGTGGCCTTTGGTTTATATTCGGCTGCGTTACTCACCTATTCCATTAGTGCGTGGCGGCAGATTAAGGAGGATGCCAATAATTTTCTCGTCGCAGATAGCAAACGGCGTGCTGTAACGTTGGGTGATTTGGCGCTGGAATTGCGTGACAACGCGTTGGGCTATACCAATCTCCCCGAGATGTATACCTATCTTACAAACCGTGATTTGGGTATGTCGCCACGTTATGGATTGAATTATTCAATCCAAATGATCAAGGAACGTTTCACCAGTCGTGCGGTACAGGATGCTCAACGCTGGGGTACGAATCCACCCCGGATTATTTATTTCCTAGAAACCGGTGCGCCGCTTGTCGATACGGGTCCGCCGGATGCACCATTTGATTTTGTCGCCTCTTTGGACGAACAAGTCAAATTACTGATCGATCCCGCGCATGGCTGGGTGCTGGCCGTGGCGCAGGTTGATTTTAAGGAACGACGGGAAGGACGGGTGGTCGTAGCCACACCTATTGAAGTGTTGTATCGCAACCTACTGTTGCGCTCGGAGTCTGCTACGGGCTACCGCGAATTGTTGCTGACGAACGATAGTACGGTACTGCCGACCCGCGTTCCCAATACCATGCAATCAGAATGGCTTACCCAACTGCTCCCAAACAGCGTCACACCTGTGGATGCAGAGGGCGAATTATTCGCGATTATGACGCCAGTCCCGGGCCTTGCGCTGCGCCTGATGACCCTGGTACCACACGAACGGGCTTATGGGCACATTGTTTCGGCGAGCGTGTTGTGGGTTGCCGCCGTGGTGCCGTTACTGATGCTGTTCGTGGCCTTCCGGCTGGATCGCCTACGCATGCAGACAGAGCGTTTGCAGGTGGCGATGGCCGCTTCCGAACGGGAACGACTACGGGCCGAGATTCGCAATTACGAGCTGGCGGAGGAAATCCAACGCCGCGAGACGTTGGAAGCGCATCTCAAAGAACGTACCGAACAACTCGAGGCCATTTTTACGTTAAGTTCCGATGGTTTCGTAACCTTTGGGCCAACTCATCGCGCCAGCTACATTAGTCCAGGGTTTTGGAAAATTACCGGATTGGCAGACGCGATTAGCGTTGGACTGACGTTTGACGATTTCATAGAACGGATTGCCGCGCACTGTGCCACCGGCAGCCTGGAGCCTCTCCGGGGAGGGCACGGATCGGGGCAGACCCGCATTGAACTGCGTCAACCCGGGAGTCCGGTGCTGACGGTTGCAGTCCGCTTCGGCGCGGGTGATGTGGTCGCTGAGATTTTGTATTTCCGCGACATCACTCACGAAACCGCAGTAGAACGAATCAAAAACGAATTTCTCGCCATGGCAGCCCACGAACTGCGCACCCCAATGGCCAGCATCTATGGTTTTACGGAAGTCTTGTTAAGCCAGGATCTCTCTGCGGAAATACGGGAATTACTTGAAATCATTTTTCATAGTTCCGAATTGGTCATCACCATCATCAACGAATTGCTCGATTTGGCCCGCATTGAGGCGCGACAGGGCAAAGATTTTCATCTAGAGCGTATCGATGCCCGCGCCCTGGTGGACGAAATCGTCATCCATTTCAAGGTACCAGCAGGCAGCACTTCGCCGCTTAAATCTGTGATGGAGCTTGATCATTATTGGATCCGTGCGGACCACAAAAAGTTGATCCAAGCGCTTGGCAACGTGCTCTCTAACGCCTACAAGTATTCGCCGCATGGCGGCGCAGTGACCATTGAACTGCTCGCGACTCCGCCCCGGGTTGGTATCTGTATCACCGATCAAGGCATCGGGATGACGCCACAACAACTTAACAGGATCTATGAACGTTTTTATCGCGCCGATACATCAGGAAAAATTCCTGGTGCCGGGTTGGGAATGAGTATCGTCAAAGAAATCATCGAACTCCATGGTGGGGTGATAGAAATTGTCAGCGAGTTGGGTATTGGTACCCGTGTAACATTGTGGCTACCCATGGCCAACACTGAAGTCTAAAAATAACGTAACTGCCCAGGTACCGATCATCTCCAGGGCAATCGCGCTATGTTGCTTCGGCTACCACGTAGGGTTTTGCCGTCCAGGCAGATCTGTTCGTCCACCATGCGCGGCACGGCCGTTTGTGTCCACGGCAGGAACACCTCCGCGAAGGCACCGGGGGCCAAACGCCCGATGACGTCACTGAGTGTGTCGTGCGAAGGGATGTCGCTGGGCAGCAACAGGAATTGTCGGAACCATTCCTCTTTTTCGCGGGCGAAGGTTTCCATTCCCACCCAGCCCTCAATTCCGCTCAATACTGCACAAAAAACGATTATCAGGATGTCTTGGCGTAGGTGTAGTTTGTTTTTGGTTTCCCGTCGAGGATCGGCGAGTGCGGTAAACTAGGGTCTGGGATCAGGCAGTATGGGAGTTTAGGGGGGAAGTAACGAAATCGCCATCCTCTCCTTCCTTGTCAAGGTGGTAGATAGCATGATTGCCCTGAAAACTTACCCTGGGGTACTTTTTCAACTTCCGGTAGTTGAAAGCCATCGGGATCGAAGATTTTTTCACACGTAATTGTACTTATTTGATTGAATACTATTTTCTAATTAAAATAAATCATGTTTTCAAAAATTAAAAAAATTTTTTGGATTCCCTTCCTTGGTTTCATCATATTGATTCCGGTCCTCAGTGCAGGAGATGATCATGATGCTGGCACGGAAAAAATCGATGAAGTATTGAAAGATTCCATAACCATAGAGAGCCATATTGTCCAGCTCAAATCTTTTCTTCAGCGTAACCCATTGCGAGTACGAGAGCGGATTTTGCTTGGTCATCTTTATTTAGAACAAGACAAACCAGCGGCTGCGGAACAAGAATTTGAAATTGCCCGAAAAGTAGGAGCAGATCCAAGGGAAATCCTGCCATTGCTTGGATACTCTCTTTTGGCTCAAGGTAATGCGCTTGGCTTGCTAGAAAGGATTAAGCCACCCAATCCGGTTCCATCTTACTTGCGGGCGCAAATAGCCTTGCTATATGGTCAGGCCCAACTTATGTTGGAACAATTCAACGCAGCGGTAGCGAGTTTCAACGAAGCGCTAAAATGGGGCGGCGTGTCGAATGCTGCGCGCATCGGTTTGGCGTGGACAGCATTGGCGGAAAATGACTTTGAAAGGGCTGAAGCCGAAGTGACTCAGGCATTCGCTGGTGACCCCCGCTCCGCCGATGTCTGGTTGGTTAAAGCGGAAATTTTGCGTTTACGCGCTAAACCAGATGAAGCGCGAGATGCCTTCGCCAATGTCCTCGCTCTTGAACCACGTAATCTTTCGGCGCGTCTCGGCAAGGCGGCCATGGAGTTGGCTCAACACCAAACCGATTTAGCGGCTAAAGATTTGCGCGTCGCATCTCAAATGGCACCACGACACCCTCTGGTCAATCGGTTGAATGTACTGCTCGCAGCCGAGCGTGGCAATCCTGGCTTGGAGGAAATCCTCAATTTCCTTACGAGCGTAGATCAAGAGAAATCTTCTCCCACATTTCTTTTCGCGCTAGGTAAGTTGATGGCGCGAGAAATCAAGACCGGACATCATCAAGCAATATTATTCGCCGCACGTCGCCTTCAGAATCAAGCGCCAAAGTTAGCCCTGGGTTACTCAATGGAAGGAGCGGTACGAATGATTCAACAAGATTGGGATGGCGCTGCCCGTGCCCTGGACTCGGCCTACTGGCGAGAACCCAGTGGCCTGCTCGCGGTGGATTTTTATATTGCGCGGATGAATAGCGGGAAGGAGGGTGCGGAAACAATCCTGGAAAATTGGTTTTCCACGCATCCCGACGACCTTGAAACTCGACTGGCGGCGGCAATTGCTTTCCAGCGTAAAGAACAGTTCTACATGGCCCAAACTTATTATGAAAAAATATTGAAAGTTCAACCGAATCATTTCGTTGCATTAAATAATTTAGCGTGGCTTTATTTTATAAAGCATGATCCACGGGCAATAGCATTCGCGGAACGCGCATATCAAATTACACCAAATAATTCGCAAGTCTTAGATACTTATCACCAAATTTTGTTAAGCAAAAATAATTTACAACGTGCAATTATTCCATTGCGATAATTTAACACATCATTTTTTCGGTAGCTATTAATTACGTTTCCTGGAAATATATCTGAATTAAATTTATGAGATCTCTTAGCGAAAATAAAATAGCGATGGTTTTGGTTGCAATGGTAATTATATTTTCAACCTCATGGGCGGGAACCATTCCAGACGCAGGAACAATATTGCGAGAAATCGAACGATCCACCGGAAAGCAAGAAATGGCACCGGCACCATTAACCATTATTGATCATCCACCTGCCAGTGCGCCTTTGCCAGAAAAAGCGGGAGAAACCGTATTGGTAATTTCGTTCCGTATCAAGGCGACTCTTTTTTCGGAAGATACATTGCGTTCGTTACTAAAGGATTATGTTGGTCGAGCACTAACCCTTGCTGAATTACAGGAAGCTGCGCGTAAAATCGGTGACTATTATACTCAACACGATTATTTGGCCCATGCCTATCTTCCTCCTCAAACGGTACACGATGGCGTGGTCGAGATAGTGGTAGTCGAAAGTCGTTTGAGTCAAGTGAAAATTGATCCTTCAAGTACCACGCGCCTGAATTACTCGCTCGCCACTGGATTGATCCAATTCCGTGCCGAGGTTGGTCAATTGCTACACCCATCTAAATTGAGTGAATCTATGGAGATTTTTAATGAGATTCCTGGTGTGCGGGCTACGAGTACTCTGGCGCCAGGTCTTGTTGAAAGTGAAAGCGTTGCAATTTTGAAAATTGAGGATGGGCCATTGCTTGGTGGCATGTTTACTCTGGATAAGGGAGGTTCTCACACTACTGGCGCAAAACGAGCTTTGCTGACCACGGCGATAAATGATTATTTTGGTCAAGGAGATCAGTTTTCGGTTGTGGGGCTAAAATCCTCGGGCAGTTCTTACATACGTCTGGGCGCAACAATGCCGGCGGGCATTTCTGGTCTGATGCTCGGAACTAATGGATCGGTACTGGAATATAAAGTCGGAGGTGCCTTAACACCGCTTGACTTACATGGTCATGCCTGGACCATGGGTGTGAATGCTGGTTATCCGATTAAACGTAGTTCCAATTTTTCCCTCACCGCAAATGCAACTTTCGATCACAAGCGGATGGTTGATTTTGGAAATGAAGTGATGCTTGGCGATAAACAAATTGAAGTCTTTACTTTTGGTTTATCGGCAATGATTAAGGACGGATGGCTGGGTGACGCAACCAATCGTCTGGGAATCACGTTCAACGCGGGACGTCTAGACCTTTCCAGGCAAAAGGAAAAATTCAAGGCTGACCAATCCACCGCGCGGACTAATGGTGTTTTCACAAAGTTGGCTTTCACCGCAGCGCGTGAGCAGCTTTTATGGGAAAAAATAATCCTGGTAGATAATTTTCGTGCTCAGGTGGCGCGTCCCAACTTGGATGGTTCCGAACAATTTTCCTTGGGAGGTCAGGATGGAATTCGTGCTTATCCGGTCAGCGAAGCCGCCGGAGATGCTGGTTGGATTAATTCACTAGAATTGCGTTGGCAAAAGATGGATCAGCTTCAGTTATTTGGATTTTACGATATCGGTAGAATTCACCAACATAATCATCTTTGGGATGGATGGCAGTCCGTTCCTGGTCAACCCAATGGTTATCTGCTTCATGGAACTGGGATAGGAATGATGTGGTCGCCATTTTCTTATTTACAAGTTAAAGCAACGCTGGCGCGCACAATTGACGATAATCCAGGCCATGATGTTGCTGGCAATGACAGCGATGGCACTCAAGATAAAATGCGGAGCTGGATTCAGGCTGTGATCAATTTTTAATCTCCATCTGAATAGAATTTTCAGAGTTAAAGACTGCATATTGATTTAAGGACAAAATTAGACTATCTTGAATATTATTAGGAGATATGCTGTTAAATTTATAACTCCATAAAGGATTAAGTTTCTTTCTGTCATTCTGTGCCGAGGGCGTATTAGCGCCCGTGTAAAAAAAAATGTCTAATTACCTGGATGCCCAATTAATTCTAAATTTTAGGAGCAGTCATATTATGTCTCTGGGACCAGTAATGGTGGATATTCAAGGTACGACGCTGACCGCTGAGGATCGAGAATTGCTGTGCCATCCCAAGGTTGGGGGAATGATTCTTTTTTCACGTAATTATCATTCACCGGAACAACTTCAGGCACTATTAGTCGAAGTTCATGCGCTGCGTAGCCCGCGATTGTTGGTGGCTGTAGATCATGAGGGTGGACGAGTTCAACGTTTTCGGAAAGGTTTCACCTGCCTGCCGGCAGTGGCGCGTCTGGGGGAAATTTATGATTTCGATCCCAGTCGTGCTCTACACTTGGCAGAACTTTCGGGCTGGTTAATGGCAGCCGAGCTACGGTCGGTAGGAGTCGATTTCAGTTTCGCCCCGGTATTAGACTTGGGAAGGGGAGTCAGCACGGTAATCGGTGATCGTGCCTTCCATGCCACTCCTCAAGGCGTAGCACGGCTTGCTCGGGCCTATGTCACGGGAATGCAACGGGCTGGAATGGCTGCTACGGGCAAACACTTTCCTGGCCACGGCGCAGTGGTCGCGGATTCTCACCTGGCGCTACCAGTAGATAATCGTTCCCTAGACGAGATCGTTACCGAAGATCTTTACCCCTTTCGGACACTGATAGCCCATGGCTTGTCAGGTATCATGCCCGCTCATGTAGTCTACTCGCGCGTGGACACTGCGCCAGCGGGTTTTTCACGTTTCTGGCTCCAGGAAATATTACGCGATCAGTTGGGTTTTCAAGGGATAATTTTTAGCGACGATTTATCCATGGCGGGTGCAGAGGGGGTAGGTGGCTATGGTGCGCGTGCCTATGCAGCCCTGGAAGCAGGATGCGACATGGTATTAGTGTGTAACTGTCGAGAGGGTGCTCTGGAAGTATTGCGTGCCCTGGAAAGTCATGATCAACCTTTTACCCATCTTTCCTTGGTGCAAATGTACGGACGAGAAGGAATATATCCAGATTTTCCAGACCGTGATAAAGCATGGCGTGATGCCGTGGCTGAACTTTCCCACGCTTTTGGCGATCTCGCTCTTTTTCCGCTAAGTTAGTGGCATCCATGGATGCTTGGGTAGCTGGAGTGGACGAAGCGGGGCGTGGCCCCTTGGCCGGGCCGGTCTATGCGGCGGCGGTAATTCTGGATCCGACACGCCCAATTATCGGACTTGCCGATTCAAAGAAACTCTCGCCACTACGGCGTGAAGTTTTAGCCGTAACCATCCATGACTGCGCACTTGCTTATGCAGTGGCGCATGCGGAAGTAGCAGAAATCGACCGCTTGAATATCCTCCAAGCATCCCTGCTCGCCATGGTTCGTGCGGTTGCGGGTCTGTCCATTGCTCCACAATTGGTCTTGGTGGATGGCAATCATTGTCCGAGCGGACTCACCTGTCCTTCTCGCGCTATTATCAAGGGAGATGTCATAGAGCCTGCGATCAGCGCTGCTTCAATTCTCGCCAAAGTAGCCCGAGACGCTGCGATGCTAGAGTTGGACGCAGCTTGGCCTGGCTACGGTTTTGCCCGTCATAAAGGCTATCCTACCGCTGATCACCGCTTGGCTCTGACGCGACTCGGACCATGCCCGGAACATCGACGATCTTTTGCTCCGGTACGAAAGTTTGATAAACAGTAGGAGTTACGCAGTTGAACTTGTAATTCTATAAAGGATTGAGTTTTTCTGTCATTCTGCGCGCAGTCGCAGAACGCAGAATTTCTATAAATAAATGGATTCTGCGACTTCGCTTCGCGCAGAATGATTTAAATTTTCAATTTTCAACTGCGTAACTTCTAGATCTATGAAATTATCTGATGTAGATATTATCGAACGTTTGGGGCGCGATATCGTCATCGATCCTCCACCCACTTCTGAATGCTTCGGGTCGTTTTCCATCGATCTGCGATTGAGCAATACTTTTCGGATATTTGAACACAGTCGTTTTCCTTATCTGGATTTAGGAAAAACAACAAGCGCTCATGCTATGTCCGAACAGGTGATGCGTGAATTATTAGTTCCCGAAGACGGAGCGTTTTATTTGCACCCTGGCGAACTAGCATTGGGAATGACTTTAGAGCGGGTAACCCTGCCCAACAATCTCGCAGGTTGGCTGGATGGCCGCAGTAGTCTTGCCCGGGTAGGATTGATGGTTCATCTCACTGCGCATACGATTGATCCAGGTTGGGATGGATGTATTACCCTGGAATTTTTCAACAGCGGTCGACTTCCGTTGGCCTTGTATCCACGCATGCGCATTTGCGCCATCAGTTTCGAGCCACTTACAACGCCTACCAGTCGCCCCTACTATAGTAAGCGGGGTGCTAAATATATCGGTCAAGATAACCCTTTACCAAGTCGCATCTCCAAGGACGGTGTTGACTCCATAGAAAAATAAATAAAATTTATCAATAGGTTAGTTCATATTCATGGAGCTGTCCTTAAAGTTGCGTTACTATATTAAGGATATTCGTTTATCCAAATCTTCTCGATTGTCTTGCTAATGAGCAAAAAAACAATTCGATTAAAAATCAGTTACTTCATGGAGAATAACATGTTGCGTTATTGTGCTGTATTAATTTTGTCAAGTTTGCTGTTTAACGTGGGAACTCCGGCGTTAGCGGCTGGTTCAGCGAAGAAACCAGTTTTTTCAAATAATACTGTCGAAAAAAATTTCGCCGCCAAGGTTAATGATGCGATCATTTCAAAGAGGGATGTGGACCAAGTATTTAAGGGCAATCCAAATTTAACCGATAATAAACAGAACCGTCGTGCGATCACAGATGAGTTAGTGGCGCGTGAACTTATCATTCAAGCCGCGAAGGAAAAAAATTTGGATAAAAATTCCGAAGTGCGGGACGCCATCGTCGCGAGTACCCATCAAATATTATTTGCCGCCGGTGCGGATGATTACCTAAAAGAAAATCCCATCAGGGATTCAGCAGCGCGCGAGCAATACGAAAATTGGGTAAAGAATTATCCAAAAGAAGAGTTCAAGGTTCGTCGTATTCTTTTAAAAACCCAAGAAGAAGCAGAACGGATTGCTTCTCGCATCAAAGAAGGAAAACCATTTGCTGAATTAGCGTCGCAGTCCTTAGACACTGAAAGTGCAAAAAATGGAGGTGATATCGGCTGGATTGCCCCGATGTCGCCCGAAACTGCACAACAATTGTCCAATCTCAATGTGGGCAAGGTTTCCGATCCAATTGAAGCAACCAATGGCTGGGAGGTTGTGGAAGTAATGGACAAGCGTCCTGCCCATCCTCCAGAGTATAGCCAAATTAAGGATCGTATCCTAAACGCTATGAAACAAGAACTTCTCCGACGTTATGTTCAAGAACTGCGCACCAAAGCCAATATCATCATTCCTTAGATTTCTTTAAATATCATTACATCTCGCACTTTAGGAATGAATTGATGAACAGATCTATTCTTATTCCGCTGGCATTTTTGTTAGCTTTTACAATTTATTCAATCGCCACGCGACCTGACCAGGCCACGCCAAAAATAGAGGCAAGTAATGTGACTGAATTAGTCAAGACAGATATAAAACCTGGAGAAGGTGACTTAGCAATATCAGGCAAGAATGTAACCGTGCATTACACCGGGTGGTTATATGATATGAACGCTTCCAATCACTATGGTTACAAATTTGATAGTTCGCGTGATCGCAATCAACCGTTTTCTTTTCGGCTGGGTGCCGGCAAGGTTATCATGGGTTGGGATCAAGGACTGGTGGGCATGAAAGTTGGCGGACAACGCGAGTTGATTATTCCTTCGGATCTCGGCTACGGTGCGCGCGGGGCGGGGCGGGCTATCCCGCCGAATACCGCATTAGTATTTGAGATTGAACTATTGAAAGTTGATTAATCAACTACCTCGGCCTGAAGACTGGAATTTGTTCTTCCAGGTTTCAGGCCATCCACTCCCTGTGGATACGCAGATGGATACCGGAACGACAAACAATAGGCAGATTGGCAACGGCCCTGTTCAGACGGATGGCGTGTACTCACCCGCCTAAAGGCAGGAGGTTTCCGCGTCGAACATGTTGGATGAACCAAATAACGCAGTTAAGCCTTTGCCCGGATCAGGCACGCGCATGAAAGCCTCTCCCACCAGAAAGGCATTTACTCCCCACGTCCGCATTAAGGTTACGTCGGCAGGAGTAAGAATGCCGCTTTCAGTAACCACCATGGTACCTGATGGTATTTGCGATAGAAGATCTATCGTGGTTCGTAGGTTTACCTGGAAAGTACGCAGGTCACGGTTGTTGATCCCAATTATCGGCGTTTCTAGGTCTAACGCCAAAGCACGGGTTAGCTCCTCAGTGTCGTGGACTTCCACCAGCACCGCCATTCCCAGCTCTTCGGCCAAATATGCCAATTCCCGTAACAGCGGATCGCCCAAGGCGGCGACGATGAGTAGGATACAGTCGGCACCTAGACAACGCGCTTCGTAGACCTGATAGGGATCGAGAATGAACTCTTTACGCAAGATCGGTAATGAACAAGCGGCGCGAGCTTCGCGCAAATGTTCATCACTACCCTGAAAAAAATCGTGATCCGTCAATACCGATAGGCATGCAGCTCCAGCTCGTTCATATGAAGCGGCAAGCGCGGCGGGTTGAAAATCCTTTCGAAATAGTCCTTTACTGGGAGACGCGCGTTTAATCTCGGCGATCACCGCTGAACGTCCACTAGCAACGCGCCCGCGCAAGGCCGCCGCGAAATCACGCAACACAGGCGCGGCGGTTATCTGCTCTCCAAGAAGACGTAGCGGCAGCTTCGCTTCCCGCTCCATTACTTCCTCGACTTTGCGTGCGAGAATTTTTTTAAGAATGTCTGGAATATCGCTCATGGATCAAAACCGCGACTCATGCGCGTTAGGTTATCGAAACATTCCTGGGCGGTGCCGTTGGCGATGACCTGGCGTGCCCGCGCCACGCCATTTTCCAGCGTGGGGACCAAATCAGCCGCGTAAATTGCCGCGCCGGCATTAAGGGTAACCACGTCCAATGCCGGGCCTGGAACGTTGGACAAGGCTTGTTGAAGCAACCTAAGACTTTCTTCCACGCTACCGACCACGATAGTTGCCAAATCCGTGCGGGTTATTCCGAAGCGTTCAGGGGTCACGGTGTATCGGGTCACTCGACCATGATGCAATTCAGCTACTTGCGTTGCGGAACCCATGCTGATTTCATCCAGGCCATCCTCGGCATGAATCACCAGTACATGACTGCTTCCCAATCGATGTGAAACCTCGGCGAGGGGAATGAGCCATTCATTGGAAAACACGCCAAGCAGTTGATGAGGCGCTCGCGCCGGATTGGTAAGGGGGCCAAGGAGATTGAACAAGGTACGGATTCCCATCTCCCGACGTGGCCCCACCGCGTGGCGCGTGGCACCATGATGGCGGGGCGCGAACAGGAAGCCGACTCCTACTTGTTCGATACAAATGGCGACTTGCTCGGGTGTTAATTCCAGATTAATTCCAGCGGCTTCTAGGACATCGGCGCTCCCGGAACGGCTGGAAACCGAGCGGTTGCCATGCTTGGCCACTTTCGCGCCAGCGGCGGCGGCCACGAACGCAGCGGCGGTGGAAATATTGAAGGTCCGCAAGCCATCGCCGCCAGTGCCACAGGTATCGAGCACGGGATTACCCGCTACTTGAACCGGAATGGCAAAGGAACGCATGACGGTCGCCGCCGCTGTAATTTCCTCAATGGTTTCACCCTTCATGCGTAGTCCCACCAGAAATCCGCCGATTTGGGCCGGCGTGGCTTCACCAGCCATGATTAGGGTCATTACCTCTTGCATTTCAGCGTCCGAGAGGTCATGGCGATCAATTACCTTTCGGAGAGCGCCAGGCATGTCCATCGTGTTTTACTCCACTCTCTAATTTTTGGAAGAACTCTCGAAAATAGAAAGTTTAAGTTATCCGACCCGCTGATTTTTAGCCTCGGCGGGAAAGTTTACCAAGCTGTTTCCAAAAAATTCCGGTATATGGATATGGCTCCCAAAAAATTTGCCAGAGAATCAATCCAATTTTCAATGATTCACAAACCGGAAGCACCCACCACCAGAACCTTTCCAGATCGAAAAAACCCACCAATGCCAGCGGCACGAAAATCATGTATCAAATTTTTTCAAACCAACTTCGGATCTGGAATACATTGCAAAAAAGAAAAAAGGTTCCGCCGACATAAACCGGAATAAGGTACAGTCCTAGGTATGGAAACCAAAGCCAGATCCACCATGATAATAACGCCAATCCAGAAAGAAATAGGAGGTCGGTTAAACTTACCCGGAAACCAGGTTGATCACTGGCCTGAAAGAGTGCTTTCCACGTTATGGTTGTAGTATCCATGATTTTTTGGCAAATCTCGAAAATAGCGGTTTAATCTATCCGACCGTTGATTTTTGGCCTCGACGAGGAAGTTACGCAGCAGGTCATGACCATGCTGGGTGAGAATGGATTCGGGATGAAATTGCACGCCTTCCACTAAATATTCTCGATGACGCACGCCCATGATTTCGTCCTGGTTCCCGTTCGCGTCCACCGTCCAGGCCGTGACCTCCAGACACTCTGGGATAGTTGGCCACTCGATGACTAAGGAATGATAACGAGTAGCCTCAAAGGGATTCGGTAATCCCCGAAAAACTCCTAAGCCTTTATGATGAATTTTGGAGGTCTTACCGTGCATAATCTCCTTAGCATGAATAACACGCCCACCAAAGGATTGACCAATGGCTTGATGACCTAGGCATACCCCCAAGAGAGGAATGCGCCCGGCGAAGGCACGAATAGTATCCAGGGATACACCAGCCTCGTTTGGGGTACAAGGTCCTGGCGAGATGACAAGATATTCCGGTGCTATTGTCTCGATATCTGCCAGCGTGATTTGATCATTACGAAAAACTTGGATTTCTTCTCCAAGCTCTCCAAGGTATTGCACCAAATTATAGGTAAAGGAATCATAATTATCGATCATCAGCGGCATATTATGGCTATCCTTTTTTTTCTGTATCGATTACGTTCAAGATGATCAGGTTTAATACTCTAGTGCCGATGATCTAGAACCAAATGTACGTAAGTTATTATCAATTGTTATCCAAGTTTCATAGATCTTCGGCGTAGAAAACATTCGATCTCGTAAGGTCGAAGAGAGGCAACGTTGCCAATAACAGCGAAAAGTCACGAATCTTCGCATAAAAATAGATTCCTTTCCTATCCCAACGCTGAAGAGTATTAGTGGATTTGGCAATTAGTTTTGCACATTTATATGATATATGTATTCATAATATATATGATTATATATATTCGAATATATTACAAGTTACTGAGTAGCAGATCCACACACGGCGTCATACCCGCCTAGCAAAAGACGGCAAGATTTAGGTGTCAAAATACTCTATATAACGTGAACTCGACGTAAGTTATATGATAAACTATTGTATCATTTAATTTATAATTCCATGAGACCTCACCATGAACACATTTTTAGAGGATTCCCTATGCTTCGTTTCATGCTGTCGTTATTTTTCTTAATCTTGCCTAGTTTCATCGTCCAGGCTTCTTTTGAATTAGAAGAATTGGCAAACGACGCAACTGCTTATTTCACATCACTGCGTGTCAATGTGCCACCGCAATCCACATCGATTCAACGTGAAACGGCGTTCAAGCAGGCGCGGGCGGCGCTTGCGCAAAAGGACGCAGCCAAGGCCATCACTGCCTGCGAGTCGGCGGTGGCGTTGGGTGTCAATAACACCATGATCTGGTTGACACTCAGCGAGGCGTGGACAACGGCGCCCAAGCTTAATCGTGAACGCGCCCTGCATGCTGGCTATCTCGCCTACCGTGTGGCGACAAAGCCTGAAGATCGCGTCGCGGCGCTGTGGCGATTGGTCGAGGTATTAGCGGAGTTATTTAATCGACCTGATCAGGCACTCCAGGCCGCGCTAGAAATTCGCGCCATTATTGCGGATAACCGCACGGCAGCGTCCGTCGTTTCTGGTCTTGAACCCCGGATCGAGGCCCTGCGTCAGCGCGTTGGCTTGACGTTGAAATCAGTGGAGGTGCTGTCCGACGAAGCGTTGCCAAAGGTCTGCTTGCATTTTTCCGATCCATTGAATCAACGCAAGGAAATCCGCTTCGCAGATTTCATCCGTTTGCAACCCGTCGTCCAAAATGCTCCCGAAGTCCGTGATGAAACGTTGTGCCTGACTGGCCTCGATCATGGCACGACCTACCGCGTCACCGTGCGTCAAGGATTACCGGGCGAAAACGGTTTGACGGTGAAAAAGGATGAAATCCAATCCTTCCGCGTTCCCGACCGCAATCCTTTGGTGGCTTTTCGTGGCACGGGTTTTATTCTGCCGCGCGTTGGTAGTGAGGGCGTACCTGTCACCACCGTCAATCTCGACCGCGTTACTGTCAAAGTGTATCGGATTAACGACCGCAACCTAGTCGGCGCAATCCGCGATGGCGACAACGAACGCCGTTTTACCGAGCAATTAAGTGAGTATCGCGCTGAGGAAATCGCTGACAACCACGGCGAGTTGGTCTGGGAAGGTGAAATGGCGGTGAAAAATGAGCGCAACCACGAAATCACCACCGCGTTGTCGTTCCATGAAGTGGTCGCTGATCCCAATCCAGGTCTTTATGTCGTGACCGCCGAGCCGCTTGATGTCTCTAAGGATTTTCATGCATATGAAAAAGCGACCCAATGGCTATTGGTGTCCGATATTGGCCTGTCGGTCTTTCGCGGCGCTGACGGCATCACAGCTTTCGCGCGCGCCTTCTCGACCGCCAAGCCACTCGCCGGAGTTGAGATCGCGCTAGTGGCGCGCAACAACGCTGAACTCGCACGCGCTACGAGTGATGCGCTGGGTCGCGCGCGGTTTCCGGTCGGTCTGACTCGTGGCACCGGCGGCAAGGCACCGATTGCGGTAATGGCCTATCAAGGCGCGGATTTCGCCATGCTCGACCTGACCAGCGCTGCCTTCGACTTGTCCGACCGAGGCGTCGGTGGGCGCGCTGCGCCAGGTCCGATGGATGCCTACCTTTACACTGACCGGGGTGTTTACCGCCAAGGCGAAACCGTCCATCTCTCGGTGCTGCTGCGCGACGCCAAGACCGTAGCGGTAGATAATTTTCCATTAACCGTCAAGGTATTACGACCTAGCGGCACCGAATATTACTCAGGCGTCCTGCCTGTTGGCCCCGCCGGTGGTTTCTTTCTGCCATTAACCCTGTCGAAAACTGCACCGCTTGGTGCCTGGCAGGTTCAAGTCTTCAGCGATCCCAAGGGTCAACCCGTGGGTCAAGTTGGTTTTCAGGTGGATGATTTTGTCCCGGAACGGCTGTCCCTGGAATTGACGCCCGCGACGCCTTGGCTCGAATCTGGCAAGCCCTTTGATTTGCTAGTCAAGGGGCGTTTCCTCTACGGTCCACCCGCAGCCGGGCTGAACGGCACGGCGGAATTATCGTTACAGGTCGATCCCCAGCCGTATCCGCAATATAAGGGTTACCGTTTTGGGCTGGCGCAAGAGACCGTCACTCAAAAGCTCGAACAACTTGAATTTCCTATCACGGACGCCGAGGGCGGGTCGCGCGTGGCCGCCAAGCTGCCGCCGCTGCCCGATACCACTCAACCCTTGCGCGCTGAATTTCGAGTGACCTTGAGCGAGCCGGGCGGTCGGCCCGCGCGTCAATCGCTGACCGTGCCCGTGCGTACCCAGTCCTACGCCATTGGCATTCGTCCGCGTTTTGAAGGCGGCGCTATCCCCGAGGGACAAGACGCAAATTTTGAGATTATTGCCGTCGCCCCCGACGGCGCGCCACTCGCCAAGCCCGATCTCGCCTGGGAATTGGTCGAGGAGCGCACCACCTATCAGTGGTATTTCAAAGAGGGGCGCTACAACTACCAAGGGGTGACTCGCGCCATTCCCAGGCGTTCCGGCAAGCTAACGCTCTCCTCGCTCGACAAACCGGCAACCGTCGCGCTGAATGGTCTGGAGTTTGGACGTTATCGCTTGGAAGTGGTGGATAAGGCAACGCGTGTTGCTTCGTCGTTGCGCTTCTCATCGGGCTGGCAAATGAACGACGCCGCGAGCGATACCCCCGACAAGCTAGAAATCACCGCCGACAAGCCGGCTTACGCAATGGGCGAAACCGCGCGCGTCCGGCTGACTCCGCCGTTTGCAGGCGAGGTGCTGCTGACGGTCGCCACTGACCGCCTATTCGACGCCCGCGTGCTGAGTGTCCCGAATAGTGGCGCGACGGTTGAAATTCCCATCGATCCGGCCTGGGGGCCGGGTGCTTATGTCACCGCGACGGTCTTTAGGCCGCCGGTCAAGGGCCGCGAGCGCCAGCCCGTGCGCGCCATTGGCTTGACCTGGCTGACCATCGATCCGGCATCGCGTACCCTGGCAGTGGCGTTGACCGCGCCCGAAGTAACCCGCCCGCGCCAGGCGTTGACGGTCGATCTAAAAGTCATGCCCGCCACCGGAACAGCCGAGGAAGCGTGGATCACGCTCGCAGCAGTGGACGAAGGCATTCTGCAACTGACCGATTTTGTTTCGCCCGATCCGGGTCGTCATTTATTCGGTAAACGGATGTTGGGTCTGGATATCCGCGACGATTATGGTCGGCTGATTGACGTCCTGGATGGACCCTTCGGCGCGTTGCGTCAGGGTGGTGACGCCAGTGGTGCCGGGTTGCCGGTGGTGCCGTTCACAGTGGTGTCGTTGTTCCACGGACCGGTCAAGATCAGCGCAACGGGCAGCGCCCGCGTTACCCTCGATATTCCCGACTTCAACGGCCAACTGCGCCTGATGGCGGTGGCCTGGGGACAAGCCCGGGTGGGATCGGCCTCGGCGCGGCTGATTGTCCGTGACCCGCTGGTGGCCAGCGCCACCCTGCCGCGCTTCCTTGCGCCTGGTGATGACAGCCGCGTGACCGTCTCGCTGCATAACGTCGAGGCACCCGCAGGACGTTACACAGCGCGACTACGCGGCTCCAACGCCGTAGCCAGCGAAAATAGTGAATTGAACTTTGAGCTGACCACCGGCGAGCGCCGCGACGCCGTGGTGCCGATCAAGGGATTGGGGGTGGGGATTGGCAAAATCGAGCTATCGGTCATGGGGCCAGAGGGACTTGCCATTGAGCATTCTCACAAAATCACCGTACGGCCTGCGCGTCCGGTCGAGACTCAATTTCTGAGCCAACCGATGCCGTCCGGCGACACGCTGCGACTCTCCGCTGCCCAGCTTGCCGGTTATGTTCCGGGAACGGGCCGGATTGCCGCGACCTTCAGCTCGGGACCGCCGTTCGATGTCGCGGGCATTGCCCAGGCGCTCGACCGTTACCCGCATGGCTGCTTAGAGCAGACCATCAGCCGCGCCCTGCCGCTGTTGGTCGTGCGCGACGTGGAAACCGCGCTAGGCGTCAAGCGTAAACCCGACGCCACGCTGGAAGGGCGAATCCAGCAGGCCATCACCCGTGTCCTGGATAAACAACGTTATGACGGCTCGTTCGCAACGTGGGGGTCAAGTGGCGAAACCCATCCCTGGCTAACCGCTTATGCTGTCGAATTTTTAACCCGCGCGCGCGGAAAAGGCCATCCGGTGCCGGAAAAGCCGCTCCAGGACGCGCTCGGCTGGCTGCGCAACCACGCGGTGGACGGCGGACGCGAGCCGGGCGAATTGACGAGCCGCGCCTATGCCCTGCACGCACTGGCATTGGCGGGAGAGCTGTCGGGTGGCCCGGCACGTTATTTCCACGATACCTACCTCGATAAATTGCCGACTCCGCTGTCGAAGGGACAACTTGGCGCGGCGCTGGCGCGCCTCGGTGACCGAGAACGCGCCCAAAACGCCTTCGCCGCCGCAACCGCTAACCTCGCGCGTGACTATTGGCAGATGGATTATGGCTCGACCACCCGCGACGCGGCGGCGCTCGCTGCGTTAATGAGCGAGGTTGATCTGCTCGGCGATCAACTCCGCAAGCTGCTCGACCGCCTCCCCGCCGCCAGCGTGACCGCGAATGCGACCAACACCCAGGAGCAAGCCTGGCTGATGCTGGCCGCCAATGAATTGATGCATGGAAACGCTCCGCTGGAACTCACCTGGTCGGGCGGCACCCGTCTCAAGGGCGATCCGGTGACGCTGACTCCAACTCCGAAACAACTGGCTGCCGAGGGGGTTTCGATCACCAATGTCGGCAAGTCGAACGCCTGGCAGGCATTGTCACTGGCTGGCGTTCCGATGGAACCACGCCCAGCGGCGCGCGAAGGTCTGCGAATTAAACGTAATTTCCTTGACCGCCAAGGCCAGCCGATTAACCTGGACCATGTCCGTCAAAATGACGTTTTTGTCGTTTTGCTGGAAGGCGAGGCCAGTACCAAACTCGATCACCAGATCGTCATCACTCATCCGCTGCCAGCAGGCTGGGAAATTGAAAAGATCGGCATTGCCGGCGGGGAAGGCAGCGATTTTCCCTGGCTGACCGATCTCACCACCACCGCCACCGTCGAGGGCCGCGATGATCGCTACGTCGCCGCCGTGGATCTCTCGCCAAGCGCGCAAGCATTTAAGTTGGCTTATTTAGTGCGAGCGGTGACCATCGGTAATTATGAATTGCCCGGCGCGCAAGTCGAGGATATGTATCGACCAAGATTTTTCGCGCGTCAGGCAACGGGGAGGATTGTTGTTTATCCAGTCGAATAATTTTTTATTGATCCAAATTCGAATAATAATTAACCCAAGTTGCTACCTATTTGCCTTTCTCCCCTCTCCCTTTGGGAGAGGGGCTATTTGGTTATCCATCATAATAGGTAGCAACTTGGATTAATTAGAAGTTACGCAGTTGAAAAATACGAAGTCATTCTGTGCGAAGCGAAGTCGCAGAATCCATCTACATACTACTTAGGAATTACAAGTTCAACTGCGTAATTCCTACTAAATTCGAATTGCCACCTATCCAACGGATAACAAAACAAACCCCCTCTCTCGGAATGCGAGGGAAGAAAGGCGAGCATGTGGCAACTTGCGTTTGATCTTAATTCGAGTGACAATACCACTCGAATTTGTATCGACTAAAGTAAAATTAGCGTTATGGCGGCAATCGTACAATTTTATAAATTACTTGACAACTCACTGAGAACAATAGAATGAAGAACAGAACAGAACAGAACAGAACAGAACAGAACAGAACAGAACAGAACAGAAAGACAATCGATTTGAATTCGGGGCCAATTGGGAAAGATTTTTAACTACTCTAAATGATGCACGCATAGTTGAAGCTGAACAATCCTTGAAAAGGATGTTAGGCATGGATGATTTATCAGGAAAGCGATTTTTGGATATTGGATCTGGTAGTGGCCTATTTAGCCTTGCGGCAAAACGTTTAGGCTGTAAAGTCCATTCATTCGACTATGATTCAATATCAGTAAAATGCACAAAAGAATTAAAGAAACGCTATTATGAAAATGACAGTGATTGGTTTATTGAGGAAGGATCGATTTTAGATGAAAAATATATTGCTTCACTTGGTAAATTTGATATCGTTTATTCATGGGGGGTACTCCACCACACTGGAAATATGAATAGAGCCTTGAATAATGCAATGCTTCCAGTAGTTGATCAAGGTATTTTGTTTATTGCCATTTATAATGATCAAGGAATTTCATCTAAACTTTGGAAAAAAATAAAAAAAACATATTGCTCAACCTGGCTAGGAAAGATATTGGTGAGCTGTGTTTTTATTCCATTATTTACATTACAGAGCATCATAATAGGATTAATTAAGTATAAAAATCCTATGGGCCACTTTTTTAATTACAAAAAAAATCGAGGCATGTCTATATACTACGACTGGTTTGATTGGCTTGGAGGATACCCTTTTGAAGTGGCAAAACCAGAAGACATCTTTCATTTTTATAAGAAGCATGGTTATATTTTAAATAATTTAATTACAACGAACAGGTTGGGATGTAATCAATTTCTATTTTTAAAGAAATAGACTGGTAATTTACGGAATCCCTACCATTACACTATCCAATACAGGCGCAGGAAGTCCGCCCCGTCCGTTAATTCTGAGGTTAGCGCGTTTTTTATGTTCGATGCAGGGAGTAATGATAGGATTGATGTCGAAATGATGTTCCATCGTAACTGCTGTCAATCCCGCAGCAGTGCTGGTATCGGGTGAAGTGAGCATAATCTTCCCACTGACTCCATCTGGAGCAGCAGCCTGAATTACATTTTTTGCTGAATCAGGTATAAAGATTTCACGCGTTTTTGCACCAACGGCTACCAATCCAGCATTGGTGATAACACCAGATTCATCAATTATAATGTTGCCACCCTTGGCGCTAGTTGCTTCTGTATTAGCTTGAATAAAACCAGTATCCATTACAAGATATTTGCCATTAATCATAATGTCTCCACCATTACCCCTCGTATCCACCGAGGTAATAATTCGACCATTATTCATCATTAATATTGGCACAGTAATATGAATTAGTCCACCATTTCCAGATTTCGCTGAGGTTTCAACTACTCCACCAGTAAGAAAAAGTTTTTTTCCAACGGTTAAATAGATGGCTCCCGCATCATTAGTTCCATAGTTCGCGCTAGAAATTCCTCCAATTCCAAAATTGTTGTTAGAGATTGCATCATTCCATAATTGGGGAGTTCCGATCACATGGGCATCGTGCGTCACGCTTACATTGATCTCACCCGCGTTTCCAGTAGAGCCAAAAAAATTTCTGGACGCGATGCCAGTATCCATGTTTGTAGTACCTTGATCAATGATTAAACTTCCTGTTTTTATATGTACGGTTCCCGCGTTCATTGAATTACCAGTACTACTGGATACACCTCCACCATTTAACAGCCGTATTTCATTTTTGACATCAATTTCAACATTCCCCGCCTTTCCCGTGGAACCATTATTGGCTTGTGATCCAATGCCCGTTCCCCATTCGGTAATTCCATTACCATTAATAACTAGGCTTCCTGTTTTAACATTAATGGCACCAGCATTTCCTGCGCTAAAGGTACTACTTGATACTACGCCTTCATTCAATACCGCCATTTCGTTGTTAATGCTGATTGAAATCGTTCCCGCATTGCCCGTAGAAAAAGAGTCAGAAGCAATTCCAGTTCCCCAATGATTGACTCCTTTTCCGTCAATAGTTAAAATTTTTGCTTGTACACTAATCATTCCTGCTTCGCCCGTACCACGGGCATTACTTGATATGCCACCTCCATTTAAAATTTGTATTTTCTGATTGATATTTATTTCGATAGTACCTGCTGTTCCTGTTGAAAAAGAATCAGAAGCAATTCCTGGTCCTGTTCCCAGTCCCAATTTAGAACCATTACCATCAATGGTTAAATTCGCGGCGTTGATAGTAATTGCTCCAGCATTACCTCTTCCATGAGTAGTAGTAGCTATTCTCAGATCAGGACTTAAAATTTTCATATTGCCATTTGTGTTAATCACTAAATCAGGGCCTTTTCCTTCTTTTTGTGCATCGTTTTCAATGCTCGCATTATGAAACAGCAACGTATCGGCATCAATACGAAATTTTCCCATAGCATCCTTGGTACCCGTATTATGGTCATAAAGATACGTGCGTTCGCTAATACTAAGCGCGCCGCCGCTGATAAAAAAATTCCCACCGCCATTTCCACTCACATCCAATTTTCCACCATTAATAGTTACTACACCATTACCCGCGAATAAATTACCGTCAATCGGTAACGCGCCAGATATTGTTCCTTGTCCATGGATCCGTAAACTTCCTCCCGGAGCTATTAACACCGCCCTATCCACGATTACTGATTCTGCTGCGAACGTGAGTGGGTACCCGTCATGAAGAGTCAATTGGCTATTATTTATTTGAATGGAGCCTGTCGATCCCAAGAACCCAAACGCCTCCGGGGGAGCTGAGGTGAAACTACTGCCTGCCGGCATTGTTGCACGGTAACGGGTACCGTCGGTAAAGCGTAACTCCTGGGCGGTGCCAACATGAAATGCCGCTGGCACATCCAATGCAGCGTGTTCTCCGAAAATAATACCCGCTGGATTTACGAAGAAAAAATTGGCATTACCAATTTTAGAACGGATGGTACCATCAATCCTAGACGCCTCTCCACCTGTAACGCGGCTAATGACATTTTGTAGGGAATTAGATCCAGTAAATTCGGCGATATCGCCTTTGCTTAGGTTAAATACACTAAAACTGTGGAACAAATTATTTCCAACAATGGTGCCAATAGTTTGTGGGATGATGTAATTAGGACCACTTAATGAAGTAGCAATACCAATAGTACCGTCGGTGACAATCATTCCCGCACGTATATCGGACAGGTTAACAAGAATAAGACTACCAAGACTAAACGTGATTAAGCTTTTTAAAAAATAGCTAATTTTCATATATACGATAAAATGGATTAGGCATGATTCCGTTGTCGAGATTTTATAACCTCAATATAAAATTCCGCCATGCGCATGGCCATAGCCGAAGCGCTCCATTCACGCGCGTAGTCTGAACCCTCATGGGCAAGACGTTCATGGAGATTGTGGTCGTTTAATAAGTACAATAACTTATCAGAAAAATCGACAACATTACGTGCAGCAACTAGTGCGCCGCGGCCAGCTTGCAAAATATCCCGAGTTCCCATTTCCGCCGTCGATACCACCGGCACTCCTAAAGCCATAGCTTCTAGCAATACCAGGCCTTGAGTTTCAGTATCGGAGGAAAAGACAAAAGCATTCGCTGCCTGATAAGCATCACGTAATTCTCCATGTCGTGCGAGGTAGCCGACAAATTTTACATTTTCTTGAATCCCGAGGCGTGTGACCAAACGCTCAAGATGGAGACGCGCAGGTCCGTCGCCAACAATCACTAGTAGTATCTGTGGCAAATGATTCCGTGTCCGTTTAATCACATGAAACAAAAAATCAATTTTTTTCTCGAAGGCCACCCGTCCGACATAAATCACCATTGGCCTTTCTGTGGCAATGCTATGGCGGAGACGAAAGGCAATGCCATCTCCGCCACGTAAATCAGCAAGATCAATACCTGTGGAAATAATACGAATTGGTGTCTTTATATGGTAGCCATGCAATATTTCTACCATAGCCCGTGAAGGGACTATTAAGGCATCCAGAGCATTGCACTGTGATTGCGAAAAACTACGCGCCATATAACGCATTAGTTTTTTTGGCACTAGGGGAAGATAGTGGTATAGATATTCTTCAAAAAACGTATGGTAGCTGGCGACGCATGGTAAATTGAAATGCCGTGCGAATTTCAATCCGGCATAATGAGCCATAAAGGGGGTTTGGACATGAACCAAATCAAAATTCCGTTTTTCTAGGGTCGCGGTAAGTTGGCGAATATCCCGTCCCTTCATAAGTCGATCTTCTGGATCAAAAATTACACGCCGCGCCGGAACACGAAAAATTTCGTTGTTCGTTTCTCCCTTGATTGCTTGTTCACCGAGTTCATCATAGCCTGGAGCAATAAGCACAATCTCATGACCAAGTTGTGCAAGCTCGCGTCGAAATATGAAAATGGATGTTGATACTCCGTTAATGCGTGGAAAGTATACATCAGAAATCATTAATATTTTCATTTTTCCTTAGCGACACGGGCTGCTTTTATATAACCAATAAATAGTAGATGACCATCGCGCGGGGTTGAAGTAAATTCGGGGTGAAATTGACAGGCGACAAACCAGGGATGATCCGGAAGCTCGATAACCTCGGTCAATTTCCCATCTAAGGAACGCCCGGCGATTAGCAGACCCGCGTCCTGGAGCGTTTCCAGGTAACGGTTATTAAATTCGTAGCGATGACGGTGACGCTCAACAATCACTCCCTTACCATAAACTTCACGAATACGCGAACCGGGAACCAGGCGACATTGTTGCGCCCCCAATCGCATTGTTCCACCTAAATCGTTATCTATGGTTCGTCGTTCCACTCGACCCTCGTTAGTAGTCCATTCGGAAATCATCGCAATTACCGGATAGGGAGTTTGTTTATTGAACTCCGTGCTATGCGCATCAATTAATCCCGCCCGATGGCGCGCGAATTCAATAACGGCGAGCTGCATTCCAAGGCAAATACCAAGATAGGGAATTCTTTTTTCGCGCGCGAATCGCACTGCCATGATTTTTCCCTCGATGCCGCGCTCGCCAAAACCGCCAGGGACTAAAATAGCATCTACTTCATTGAGGATACCAGTACCACCTCGCTCGATTTCTTCAGAATCCATGTAAACGATTCGTACTTTAGTACGAGTATGAATGCCCGCGTGGGTTAATGCCTCAGATAGAGATTTATAGGATTCCGCTAAATGAACGTATTTGCCGACCATAGCAATAGTGACTTCTCCATCCGGGTGGAGCAATTCCTCGACGACCTGCTCCCATTCTTGAAGATTGGCTGCGGGCGCCGCTAAACCTAATTTTTCCACTACGATATCGTCCAAACCCTGGGCATGGTAAAGCAGCGGAATTCGATAGATGCTGTCCACGTCCATTGCAGAAATTACGGCACGCTCCTCGACATTGGTAAAAAGCGCAATCTTACGCCGTTCAGAATCCGGCAATGGACGATCGGCACGGCACATTAAAATGTCAGGCTGAATACCAATCGAGCGTAATTCCTTGACAGAATGCTGGGTAGGTTTAGTCTTAATTTCTCCTGCGGATTGAATATAGGGAACTAAGGTTAGATGAATATAGAGAGCATTATTTCTACCTAATTCAACACCCATCTGACGAATGGCCTCAAGAAAAGGAAGTGATTCGATATCGCCTACCGTTCCACCAATTTCCACCAGAGCCAGTTCGGCATCACCCGCGCCCTCACGGATACAACGCTTGATTTCGTCAGTGATATGAGGGATAACCTGCACCGTACCCCCCAGATAATCACCGCGACGCTCCTTGCGAATCACGTTTTCGTAGATACGCCCGGTTGTGTAATTATTTTTTCGTCCTACGGTAATACGAACGAACCGTTCGTAGTGACCGAGATCCAAATCAGTTTCGGCACCATCAGCGGTAACGAATACTTCTCCGTGCTGGAATGGACTCATCGTCCCGGGATCAACATTGATATAGGGATCCAGTTTAATCAATGTAATTCTGATACCTCGGGCTTCTAGCACCGCAGCTAACGAAGCTGCGGCAATCCCCTTGCCTAGGGATGACACGACTCCACCCGTGACGAAAATAAATTTAGTCATGAAAAATCCGTAGTTAGGGGAAAATTTAGTATCCATCAAGGCCTGAGTGAGCCGACCTCGGAGCGGATTGTTTCCGCCATCTTAGGAGTCTGACCGGATATCATTATGAGTTCCTTGATGAATTCCAATAACCGTTCATTGGAAATATCGCCATGATCGTTAATTAAATTCCGATTGACCTGCGTGACCAAAAATGGATTGCGCCCTGCCGAATGATTGGTTCTTTCGAGCACTGAGCCATTAAATTGAATCTGGTTTTCTGGATAATCCAATATCCAGGATCGATAAGTTTTATAAAAATTTTCGACTAGCTTGGATTGATCCTTGACAGGCAAGTCTGGGCTAGTATGTAAATAGTGCGTTTCGTATAGTGGAAAATGTCCAATCGCAGTGACATTTGTCACGCTTTCATCAATTATTTCGTTCTTTTTAATCATTGCGTTCCAGCGATTGATCTTACGCTCATTCTCGAATAGGGTAGTTAATCGCCGCCCGAAAGGAAAAAACATTTTTGTCACATAATCCGTCTCAGAAGTCAGCACCGCCAATACGGGCCGCTGCGATCCAAAATAACTCCCACGCGCGGCGGCCATATCGCTCAAGGTAGAAAATTGCAGTGCAGATATCGTTGGGTTAACAAGAATCACGAGATTACCAAAACCAACCACATCGCCTTGAGCGCCTTCTGGCGCCATGGTCTGAATAAAGCGACTCTTGAGGGGTTGGGCGAGCGCCGAGTAAACGGCGGTGCCACCAAGGCCATTACCAATTATTGCCAGTCGAGTACGATTTCGACCCCGGACAATACTGTCCTTGTCTAGCTTGATTTGTTCCAGACGACTGAGGACTTCACCCAATCCCACTTCGCCAATTTTTTGTGCGGTATTTTGGCGTTCCCAAAAGGTTAAATTATCAATTACTGGAGTAGTGATGGATCTTCCTCGCCACCCTAAATATACCCCGACAACGTGCCGGGGTGGTTCCTGGTAATTTGCACTCAAGTTTTTTTCTAATTCACCCAGGCGTCCCAACAAGTCACGGAATACGCCAATATTGTCATCTTCCGGTGCGGCGTTGTGTTGCCAACCATGAACAAACACGGTAATCAACAAATCATTGCCTACCGATTCATCGTAAATTGCCTTGACTACGGCCTCCACCTGTTGGCGGTCGAACGCCATACCCTGATCATCAAATTCAATGAACCCCAGAAGATAATTTTGATCCGCTTTGGTGGTCGAGTCCTGGAAACGCTGCAAAGCGTGAAGTTCGCATTCGGCGGAGGGCGTCGCAGATGAATTTACACACAAATTGACCTTTGCTCGATATTGCTGGTGCGGCGTACAAGCACCCAACCCAAGGGCCAATAAAAAGATTGAGGCTGAATGTTTGAGTTTGGTTCCACGCATGGGCTTGCCTCGATTGGATGGTGTTCTGCCGGGTCCAGTGCCACCAGCCGCAATTTTGCGGACGGGAGTAGCGACTGACTACTGCTGGCAAAACAGATTGAGTAGAGAATTGGTCGTCTACCTACCGTCAGTGTCTGAAGTACGATTGATTTCAGGCATACAATTTGCATTCTTTTCAATGACCGCCATCCATAGAACCGCGACTACATTGAACGGGAGGATAGGATAGTATAATTTGCACTCGCTTCAATAACAGCCGTCTAAAAGATGCACATTGGCGCTGAGAACGCACGCAGAGTCAGGCGTCACGCTGCTCTTACAAGCCCGAAACTGAGAAAGACTCGGCCAAAATCAACTTCAATTTCAAAAAATTAGGAGGTCGGTGCTTCATCCCTGCCCGTCTGAAGGTGGGGATTTTCACGCCGAATTTTGATGAAAAATTTTAAAAAAATTATATTCCTTACAGTAATTGCAACGACTCCTTGTTTTTCCTCCGCAGAGGAAACTTCGAGTAATGAACCATCTTTTGTCCCCGGACGGCCTGGCAATACGGAAAGCGCAATCGCCGTGCCCAAGGGTTATTTTCAGATTGAATCAGGGCTGGTGAATTATACGCGCGACAAAGTAGATGACGAGCGTACAAAATTCTTGAGCTTGGCACAAACTGCCTTTCGTTATGGAATCGCGGAAGGCACCGATGTTCAACTCGTTATTCAGCCTTATTCCAAACTTAATATAAGCGGCGCGGGTATCGACCAAACCTTCCAAGGTTTTGGCAATACTACCCTTCGTGTGCTACATACTTTTTTAGGAGCGGATGGCAATAGTCCATCTTTTGGCATAATCGGTTTCATAACTTTGCCTTCTGCTGACAAAGAATTAAAAGATAACGGAGTTTTTGATGATCGTACTACTGGTGGCGTAGTCGCCACGGGTAGCATCAATTTAACCGATAAAGCAAGTGTTACCCTTACTTTAGGTGATGGAACAAAACATTCAAGCGGTTCTTCTTATTTGAATGATATCTACGGCGGAATTAATTTAACCTACGCGTTAACCGAACAATTCAGCACCTATATTGAGGCATACGGTGATCACGTCAAAAATAGTCAAACCCAATCAACCATTGACCTTGGAATGACGTATCTTCTTTCACATGTTACGCAACTGGATGCAGGTGTAAACATCGCTGCTAATCACGCCGCGCCTGATGCGAGTTTTTTTATTGGTTGGTCGCATCGTTTTTAATAACATATATCTGAAACCATTGGAGATACTGGTCAAGTGCCCCTCGACCCTTTGGGATCGAGGGTTTTCCACGCCGAGGATCTTATGAATATTATAAAGGTCTGGTTTTATCTTTCGATCACCGTGGTATTGACTAACCTGGCTTGGGCAGATAGCGAAATTGACTCCTTGCGTACCGAAATTCAGCGACTGACGCAACGTTTGGAACAAATTGAGGCGCAACGCGCCACAGAGATTACACATCGGGTAGAAAATCAGGAAAATGCAGCAGCAGAACCTAAAAAAATCAGCAGACTGGAAGAAACATTGGAAGGAGTTTCTGTCGATGCCAGCCTAATCATGGTAGCGCAAAAAGTACAAGGACTTTCCATGAGCGGTACCAGCCAGCTGAATACCCGCGCTGATGTAGCAATAAAACTGCCTGGTGGTTCCATCGGTAGCGCTACGGGGAAGATTTTTACCCATTTCCGGGCCGGTGATGGTAACGGTATCAATACGAATGCGTTCATGACTTCCAATGCGACAGTTTTTAATAACGCCGCACAGCCTGTATTGGTGCAGGCATGGTATCAACTCGATATACCCTTAACTGGGGAATTTGGTCGAATCGAAATGACCGTCGGAAAAATTGATTTGGGTAATTTTTTTGATGGTAATAAAATTGCCGACGATGAATCGGAAGGCTACCTAAATGTTGCCTTCGTGCATAACCCATTACTTGATGTTGGTGATTTTGGCAATGGTGAACATGATACTACTCCTGGTATACGCTTGGGCTATATCAGCGATATTAATAAAAGCAATCATGTCACCATCTCAGCTGGTATTTTTGGAGCAGGTAATGGTGCCAGTTACAACAATTCTTTCCATAAACCATATGCTATCGCTCAACTAGAATATGCTGGAAATATTTTTTCTGGCATGGACGGAACTTATCGCATTTATACCTGGAACAACGCTCAAGCCGATGATCGAACGAATATCAATAACAATGACGGCCATGTCACACAAGAAAGTCATAGGGGGTGGGGAATATCCCTGGATCAAGAAATTTTGGATCACGTTACCTTATTCGCGCGTTATGGTCATTCGATTCATGGTCACATGAACTTTGATCGTGCATTCACTTTGGGAGGCCAGGTTGCGGGTGCGCATTGGGGACGCGAAAATGATCGAGTTGGATTGGCGTATGGTGAATTAAAAACCAGCAATGTATATAAAAACGCTGGCATAGGATCAGGAAACGAAAAAATTCATGAATTATTTTACGCATTGCAGGTGAATGAACATCTACAAATTATGCCAAGTATTCAACACATCATTAATCCATCAGGAACCCACGGTGATGATCTAACCGTTTATGCTATGCGCGCCAAGGCTGTGTTCTAAATAAAGATGCGCCGCACGATAAAATCGTGCGGCGTTTTATTCGTGCTTTGATTTAGGAGTTACTTTTAATATTATCTTGGAAAGCATCTCCATATAATTCCCACCAGGTTGGCTGCTTCTCCATCGAGTAAAATTAATTAGCTCTTCCCTTGAGTATTCCAAACAGATCATCGCGTGATCGTCCGTTTATATTGATTTTCCCTTTTATGAGCGTTGCCTGTGTACTATACCGATCATTAGAAAGCAACAGTAAACGCTCTCCAACTAAGGCTGCAAGAGATTGTTCAGCCGTGTTGCGCGCCACCTGAATGAGTTGCTCCCTGTCGATGGATTTATCGTTAAATTCACTTTGTCCGATTATTTCATTAATGGCTCGCGCCTGGAAAAAATCTGTCACTATGGGTGATGGAGCACTCAACTCCATTTCAACTCCCAGGCGTTGCAAGATTTCCAATGGAGTAATGCTCCAGGTATGTTCTTCACCGGAGATGACCATGCGGAACTTGCCCTGAATCTCACCGCGAGGTGTTTTCAAATTCAGACGGGTGATTCCTACTTCGGGAGAATGACGCATTAAACCTGGAAGTTGCTCGGTAATAATTTTTTTAACCTCATCATCAATCTGCGAATTATTAATCTCTGGTTGTCGTTCCAGATACCGTAATTTATCATAAAGGCGACTAAACGAAAAAAAATCAACACCACGCAATTCTACGGTGAATCCGCTGGAACCAAGCAAATATCCTCCCAGTGACAATTCATCAAGATCAATGGCGATTAAGGCATTCAGCGTGTTTTTTTCTTCCCGCGAGGTACTCGCAGCATTGAGACCAGAAAAAGAAAATCCTTGCCGCTCCGCTTTTTCTGGAAAAATAAAGTTTAATTTCTTGAGGTCGAGATCGATATCACCCAGCCACAATCCTGCTTGGTGACGCTGGTAATCAAGCCGGATTTCGAATTGCTCAAACCGAAGCTGACCGGCGTCATTCGTTAATTCTAACAACGGTATTTTCAGTCCGCCACGAAGCGTATTTCTAGCGCTGCCTATTTCCAGTGTTCCACCCATACCTTGCCAGTTTACTTTAGCGCCTTCTTTTGGCTCTCCTTGCACTTCAGGAGATTCGATACGACTAATCATTTCTCCATCCAGTCGTACCAAAGTACGCAAGCGCAGTGGTGACTCCTTACCAAACAGCGCTTGGAACCATTGCCGGGTATTTGGTGAAAATTCTATATCGGTCTCAACCAGAGCCGCAGCGGGCAGCAGGGAAGATCGCCCCATATCGAGCACCGGACCGTGCTTAATGCGATGGACCAACGTAACCTGGAACGGTTCCGAATCGCCTGAAGGGCGCACTTCCTGTATTTGTTTCGCCAATTCGCCTTCAAAAGTCAAAATCGAACGTGACTCGGAATTGAACCAGCCGCGCCTGAATTCCGCTTCAACCAAAGACCAGCGGTTTGGTTCGGATAAAGCCCCCAGGATGGATCCGAAATCACGCTCCAGCACCAAACCACTCACTAAAGGTCCTATCAAAATAATAGCACCCAGGATTAATACCACAATAATCGTGACAACCTGTTTCAATCGGTTCATAAAATTTTTCAGCTTGAATACCTAAAGCATGTGGGAAAGCAATCCATCCGCCAACTTGGGTTCAAACCAGGTGGACTTAGGCGGCATAATTGCGCCTGCATCAGCCACCGCCATGAGATCCATCATGGTGGTTGGATACAAAGCGAAGGCCACCGCCATTTCTCCACTGTCTACCCGTTTCTGTAACCCAGACAAACCTCTAATTCCTCCAACAAAATCAATGCGTTTATCACGACGTGGATCGCCAATCGCCAATACTGGTGCTAGGAGGCGATCTTGCAGCAGGCTCACATCCAAACGTGCGACGGGGTCAACGGGCGATTGGTCCGAATTAAGCGTGAGCCGATACCATTGCCCAGGCAGATACATCCCATATTCCCCGGATCGACCTGGGCGTACCTCGGTTTCCACCGTTTCGACGCGAAATGATTGCGCCACGCGTGCCAAAAAATTTTCCCGCGACAGGCCATTAAGGTCTTTAACTAATCGGTTGTAATCCAGAATGCGCATCTCACGGTCAGGAAATGCCACTGCCAAAAAATAGGCATGAGCAGCAGTGGCGATTTCTTCCGCTGAATTAAATCCACGCCGTGCTGCTACCCGAGCGGCGGCGGCCGAGCGATGATGGCCGTCCGCGATGTAGAGTCGTTCCATTCCCTCGAAAAGCGTCGTCAATCGCTGGATGGTAGCGGAATCCTTGATGGTCCATACTAGGTGACGCACGCCATCGGCAGCGGTTACATCCATTTCCGGAGTTTCCCGTGTAAACGTTGCGAGCAACGCTTCGACTTCCGGTTGATGGCGATAGGCCAGGAGTACCGGTCCCGTTTGGGCATTCAGGGCATCAATCTGATGCACACGATCATCTTCCTTGTCAGGCCGGGTCAACTCGTGACGGCGAACGCGCCCGGTATCATAAGCCGCTACCGCCACGGTTGCCGCCAATCCGGTTTGGACATGCTCCCCCATGACTAGGCGATAAACGTAATAACAGGGGAGTGCTTCTCGCACCAATATCCTCGTATACTCCATTTCTTGCAAATTATCCCGTGCGCGCGCGTACACTTGCGGAGAATAAGGATCAGTTCCGGCAGGTAAGTCAATTTCGGCGCGGGAAACGTGAAGAAAACTCCAGGGTCGGCCGCTCGCGTGGACGCGGGCTTCTTCCAGAGATACGACATCGTAGGGTGGAGCCGCAACATCGGCGGCGCGGCCAGGCGCGGGGCGCAAGGCGGCAAAGGGGCGGAGCATGGACATGGAATTTCAGATCGATCAGGTAAGTTATAAAAATTAGTCAAGAACCCCACGGCTTTAGCCAGGGGATGAATCGCGTACAATTCCCTTGGTGTCAAAAAAATAAATTAACTTCAAAAACAATTCATTATTCTTAAAATCCATCTTATGCCCGATCCCAGCGATACATTGAATATCACCGTGGCCCGGCGTCGCACCTTCGCCATTATTTCCCATCCCGATGCTGGCAAGACCACGCTAACTGAAAAATTGCTGTTGTTTGGGGGCGCCATTCAGCTCGCGGGCACCGTTAAGGCGCGCAAGGCCACCCGTCACGCCACCTCAGACTGGATGGAACTGGAAAAACAACGCGGGATCTCGGTTACAACCTCGGTGATGCAGTTTCCTTATCAAGATTATATCGTCAACTTGTTGGATACCCCAGGTCACGAGGATTTTTCTGAAGACACCTATCGTACCCTGACTGCGGTCGATTCCGCGTTGATGGTCATTGATGCCGCAAAGGGAGTCGAAGAACGTACCTTGAAACTCATGGAAGTGTGTCGGTTACGCAATACGCCGATCATCACTTTTATTAATAAATTGGACCGGGATGGACGTCCGCCGATTGATTTGCTTGACGAGGTTGAACGCGTATTAGGCATTGCCTGCGCTCCGATTACCTGGCCGATTGGCATGGGCAGGAGTTTCAAAGGAGTGTTTCATCTTTATCAAAATGCCGTGCATTTATTTTCTCCGCAGCACGGCGGGCGGATTATTGCCGGGGAAAAAATTCCGGGCCTAGACAATCCCCGTCTTGTCGATCTGCTTGGTGAAGACACCATGAAGGAATTGCGCGAGGAAATTTCATTGGTTCGCGGCGCAAGTCATCTCTTTACTCTGGAAGAATACCGCTCTGGACGTTTGACGCCCGTTTTTTTTGGTTCCGCTCTCAATAATTTTGGCGTTCATGAGTTACTGGATGCTTTTATCGAACACGCGCCGCCGCCTCACGCGCAACCAACCACTACCCGCCCAGTCATGGCGGATGAAATTCCGTTTACTGGTTTTGTTTTCAAAATTCAGGCTAACATGGATCCTGCTCATCGGGATCGGATTGCTTTTTTACGCGTTTGCTCGGGACACTACGAACGCGGAATGAAGCTCCACCAAGTGCGCCTGGGACGAGAGGTAACCATCGCCCATGCGCTAACTTTCATGGCAGGTGAGCGCGAGCATGTCGAGGAGGCATGGCCAGGCGATATTATTGGACTGCACAACCACGGCACCATTCAAATCGGCGATACCTTTACTCAGGGTGAAAATCTGCGCTTCATCGGTATTCCTCATTTCGCCCCCGAACTTTTTCGCCGCGCCCGATTACGCGATCCCCTCCGAATGAAAGCCTTGCAAAAAGGATTGGAACAGCTCTCAGAGGAAGGGGCCACTCAGGTATTCCGTCCCCTGGACAGCAATGATTTAATCCTCGGTGCCGTGGGCGTCCTGCAATTCGATGTCGTCGCTTATCGACTCCGCAATGAATACGGAGTAGATTGCTTCTTTGAAAAGGTCAATGTTTACGGTGCGCGGTGGATAGACAGCGATCAGCCGAAAAAACTTGAGGAATTTCGGAATAAGGCCCGGGAACATCTGGCCTTTGACGGTGCTGGTGATCTTGCCTATCTCGCGCCCACACGCGTAAATTTGGCCCTAATCATCGAGCGATGGCCAAACATCCGTTTTCATACCACCCGCGAGCATTTAAGTTCTGGCAACTAACCCAAGTTGCAAGCTTCTTTCAAAGGGATATTTGTTTTTTCAACGATTTAGGAGTTACGCTGTTGAACTTGTAACTCTAGACAGGATTGAGTTTTTTTCTGTCATCCTGCGACTCCGCTTCGCTTCGCGTAGAATGACTTACTATTTTTCAACTGCGTAACTCCTACGATTATGATCGCTTTCTTTTTTTAGTCACTTTATTAGTCGTCGGTTGATTGATGACAGGTTTATGTTCCACATTTTCTTTTTCTTCAATCCATATCAACTCTCCGCTATCTGTGTCCAGTAGGCTCAGGGTCATCCGAAAATATTTTTCCGTCATATCATATTTTTTCGGTGGTGTATCGTGGATGACTGCAATTAGACGATAATTTTTTGACTTGAGTTTATCGAAGCGAAATTTTGGCGGTCGGTTGTTATCGCGTAAGCGAAAATTTTTGTCTTCGTTTATTTCATTTCCTCCGTCATCATCGGTTATACGCACCACTTCTGAATTTATGAGCCGTGACTTAATTTGATTGCCGATTTCCTTGACATCCAAGGAGGCGTTAGTTTTATCCTTGACCTCGCCAACAGCAATTAATGGTTTATGATTACCGATGGCACGACTCTCCAAAAGGGCATCCACGACATGATCAACGAGTGTTCGCAGGTCAATGGGAAAAACACGCTCAATCGGAGCCGTTGTCGTTGTGGTTGAGCCTGGCTCTTCTCCTGTGGTTGATTCCTGCTCAGATTCTGGGGGAGTGGTAGCGCAACCGGCAATGAAAACGGCGAACAATATCGCCAATACCCGGTAAGGATATCTGTTTCTATTCATCCAAATCTCCGAGAAACACCTTGTTTTAGCTGTGTGAGGAAAAGAGACAATTTTCATAAGAATAATTGTCAGTCATAAAATTAAACCACGATCATAACATGGCGGCAAATAATTTCCAGCATCAAATTGTGAACTGTCTTTATATAACTCAAATTGCTTAGGAGTTACGCAGTTGAAAAATAGCAAGTCATTCTGCGCGAAGCGAAGCGTAGTCGCAGAATCTATCACATAGATTCTGTGACTACGGTCGCTAACGCACCCTCCGCGCAGAATGACAACAAAAAAACTCAATTCTTTAATAGAGTTGCAAGTTCAACTGCGTAACTCCTATTGCTACCTATGCACCTGAAGTTGTATTCGACTGTAGGTGTTGTGGCATAAAGATTGTCACCACGAAGGTGACAATGGGTATTTATATATAAAGTAATATAAATTAATTTTTGTTTTCAACAACTAATGGTTTGCTTTTTTATTTTTTATCAATTTATTTCTGTTTAAAGGAGTAAACTTTCATGAAAAACATAACTTTCATTACAACTTTTTCAATCTCATTATTCTTATCTTTTCCTCCCATCGTCACCGCTGAATCTCCGACAGGAATATTCAACCCAAGCAATAACCATACTTACACCTTTTTTAATACACCCCTAGATTGGGGTTCAGCGCAATCTGCTTGCGGTCAATTGGGTGGTTATCTGGCAACCATTACCAGCCAGGAGGAAAATGACTGGATTACAACGAATATAATAGCAGCGGTGAATTCATCGGTATGGGTGGGTGGCACAGATGAAGGGCACGAAGGAACCTGGACCTGGGTTACGGGTGAAATATGGGATTATAAAAATTGGAATCCAGGAGAACCAAATAATCTTGGTGGAAATGAAAATTATTTAGAAATAGCTAGTGCTCGACTTCCCAATGGAATATGGAATGATGGACAAGGTTATTACAGCCTGCCTTACCTTTGTGAGTCAGATTCATTAAATCAAATATATTCAAACGATTTTAGTGCTGGTGCAGATTCAAGATGGTCGGATCCGAGAACAGCGACGGCCAACGGTGAATCTTTCCTTGGCGCGAGCGCCTATGGCTTTGGCGCTGGTTCCAACACATTAACCTTGACCAACCTTCCGCCACATACCAGTGTGACAGTCACTTTTGATTTGTACCTTATTCAATCGTGGGACGGGAATGGGCAAGATGGAGGTGGCCCAGATAATTGGCAATTGACTGCGGATGGAAATACCCTGTTGTTGACCAATTTTGCTAACTGGGTCGGTAGCAATACACAAGCCTATCCTAATCAATTGCCTCCCTACGGTCCTGGTGGTTCCTTTTTGCCACGCACGCGCGCCTTTGAAAATGGTCATCTCGGTTTTGGTACGGGTAGTTCTGGCGATTCGACATATCGCTTGACTTATACTTTCGCACACACAGCAGCCACCTTGGCGCTGACTTTCACCGGGCAAGAAAATCAATCTCCGGGAGATGAAGGATGGGGCTTGGACAACGTGCGAGTGAGCATTCCCAACCACAAATTAATCATTACTAAATCAGGCACGGGGAACGGGACGGTTACCAGCGCACCAGCGGGCATTAACTGTGGCGTGGATTGCAGCGAGGATTTCGCTCCCGGTGCCAAGGTTACCCTGACCGCCAAAGCTGCCACGGGTTCGACATTCGCCGGCTGGAGCGGCGTTGACAATTGCCCAGGAACCGGCACCTGCACGGTGACCATGAACGCCGGTGCCACCGTGACCGCGACGTTTCATCCCATCATCTATTCCTTAATTGTCCTGAAAACCGGAGCAGGCACGGTGACCAGCAATCCAGCGGGGATTAGCTGCGGAAGCGATTGCAACGAAAATTTTTCGCCCGGCGCGCCCGCGTTTACTCTGACTGCAACGCCCGCTACGGGATCGATTTTCGCCGGCTGGAATGGAGGCGGTTGTTCAGGAACGGGTACTTGCGTGGTGACCACGACCAGCAGCAAAACGATCAAGGCACCTTTCAAAAGCACCGACTTCATAATCACGGCTGTTACCCTCAATCCAGCGGCGGGACTGTCGGCCAACAGTGCCTTTAGTGCAGTGGTGACGATCAAAAATCAGGGAACCATCGCCGGAGATGGTGGGCAATTGACGGTGTGGGCCGACAAAACAGCCGTTCCCGCGTGTGGCACCAGTGGCGGTCAATCGGCTGCGGTGGGCGCGTTGGCCGCCGGTGCCAGCAAGACACTGACCATCACCGGATTAACACCGGGGACAAGAGGTATCAAGTCGCTGCGCGCCTTCGTGGATAGTAGTTGCGCCATCACTGAGTCCAGCGAGACGAATAATCAATTCACCAAGCAATATCGGGTAATGGACTTCCCTGATTTCGTGGTCACAAATGTTATGTTGAATCCGGTTAGCCCTACGCATAATGGCACCTTCAAGGCGACGGTAACGGTCAAAAATCAGGGCAGTCTGAGCGCGGAAGCTGGTTTTCTTGATGTCTGGACCAATCAACCCACAACTCAAGGATGCGGTGCCCTGGGTAATAAATACCTTGATATTGGCATCCTGGCGGCGGGGGCTGCGAAAACCGTGACCGTCTCCCTACCAGCAGGCGTGGCGGGCGAAAAAACTTTACGGATTTTCGTGGATAGCTGGTGCGAAACCAGTGAATCCGGCAACGAGGGCAACAACCAGCTCGTCAAAACCTATACCGTGCAATAAAGGCTGGCGTCAGGTAGTTTTTAACTGATTCAACCATGGCCCCAGGCTTTTCCTGGGGCTGTTATTTTTAATGATTTAATCCAAGTTGCCACTTTAAGAGTTACACAGTTGAACTTGTCGCTCTATATAATAAGGATTGAGTTTTTTCTGTCATTCTGCGCGGAGGTCGCGTTAGCGACCGTAGCCGCAGAATTTTATGTGTAGTATGCAGATGGATTCTGCGACTCCGCTTCGCTGCGCGCAGAATGATTTTCTATTTTTCAACTGCGTAACTCCTATTTCAGCCATTCTGCCACTTCGCTACGCACAGAATGACTGAAATTTTCAATTTTCACTGCGTAACTTCTATCCTGTATAGAATTACAAATTCAACGACGTAATTTTTATCTCCGTAGCTTTTATCTCCATTACACACCGCAGATTTTTACATTCCCCAAACGGTAAAATTCCGCCCGCGATAGACTTCCTCGCGCCGATAAATTTTTTCCTCCCAGGGACGCTCGGAACGGTCGAAAATAACCAGATGACCCGCGCCCTGTCCCATTCGATCCAGGTATTCCCAGGTTTGTGCCAGGCCATCGACAAGGGTTCGTTCCAGACTTTTACGCAATATTTTTAATTCGATGACAATTTTTTGTACGCCGCCGGGATATTTCCAGATAATCATCAAATCCGTGCGTCCCCTACCCAGACCATATTCGCGTTCAATTTGTCCACCACCATTAACGATGCGTTGCAGAAATGCTTGTAACAATAATTGTGGCCCGGCCTCGGGATAAGAAAAATTTCTTAACCAATGCTCGGAGTTTTCTCTAAAAAATTCCTGAAATGCGGCAATTAATTTATTATCATCCAGTTTTCCGTCGGGTCGAACATACCAGGTGGTCTTTTGCTCCGCCTCAAAATCGAGTTGATGCACATGGGTTAATTGACGGGGAATAACTTCTCGATAAATTGCGTTGGCGATTTCAATCTGACCACCAATGCGATCAATCAATCCTAGATCAAATACATATTGAATATCTTCATCACTTGCAGAATCATACAGTCGCTCGCCGCTCAATAACGATTCAATCACCCGTCTCACCCGTGGCTCCTTGAGTTTATCCGTCAATTGATCCAGATGGATTTCACGGCGTGCGATTAGCGCCTCCTTGGCCTCGTCCAGGATTTCGGCGGTGATGGAACGGCTACGATCTCGGCTACTTCTGGATTCAAAACAGGTTTCATATCCCAGTGCGTTGACCAGCCATGGCTGTCCGCGTGTCAATTCCCACGCCCGCGCCACCGCATTGTCCGTGAATTGTTGGCCGGTTTCCCTGGTATGTTCAGCGTATAATTCCTCCAATTCGTCTCTGGTAAAATTTCCTAAACGCAAGGATCGCGCCTTGATATTAAATGCACTCCCGCCCGTAATAATTTCTTTTGTGGTATTTGAATGAATCCGATAATCACGGACATCACGCACGCCACACAAAATCACCGTTTGCGGAAAATTAGCAGGACGATCTGCATAGCCGGTGCGTAATTGTCTCAATATGGAAATCAGTGTATCTCCAACGAGAGCGTCAATTTCATCTATAAATATAACCAGCGGTTCAGATAATAATTTACTCCACAATGCCAGTAATTGATTCAGTGCTTCATGCGCTCCCCATTGTTTCATGTCATCCATAATTTTTTTCCCAACGATGACATCACCAAATATCCTCCTTCCCTGAAGAACAAATTGCCCAATAATTGCCTGCATCGCCGCTGCTACGTCCTCGCGGGCGCTTTGCGCGATCTCCACATTTACATACACGCAACGATATTTCTTTCCCGCGTTCAAATAGTCGCGCAGCGCCAGCAAGCAACTCGTTTTTCCGGTCTGGCGCGGTGCGTGAAGCACAAAGTATTTTTTTTGTTCAATCAATGGTAAAAGGTTATCCAGCTCAATTCGACGCAACGGATCGAGCAGGTAATGATCTATCGGATTCACGGGGCCGGCAGTATTAAAAAAACGCATGACTGATTCCTGTTTTTTTGAATTCTTTTTTAATTTAACCCAAGTTGCTACCTATTATGGTGGATAACCAAATAGCCCCTCTCCCATTGGGAGAGGGGTTGGGGTGAGGGACTTTTGACTAATGTTGAGGAATTATCCCTC
>CAUYTW010000056.1 GCA_963575715.1 Gammaproteobacteria bacterium
ATAGATTCTGCGTTCTGCGACTGCGCGCAGAATGACACGGTCGCTAACGCGACCTTCCCGCAGAATGACAGAAAAAACTCAATTTTGTTATAGAGTTACAAATTCAACTGCGTAACTCCTAACCAGAATTGCGCGAGCAGCCTATCTCCGACATGCCCATGATTAATACTGTCGCCCCAACCATTAGCCCCGTTGTCGCTGATACCCCAACCTCCGGCCGGATCCGCGAAATTCCCTATAACTACACCTCGTTTTCTGACCGCGAGATCGTCATCCGTTTTCTCGGTGAGGAAGGCTGGCGACTCCTGGAATGTCTGCGCTCCCAACGAGTAACCGGACGCTCGGCGCGGATGCTTTTCGAGGTATTGGGGGATATGTGGGTCATCTCGCGTAATCCTTACATTCAGGACGACTTGACGGAAAATCCCCGACGTTGGGCATCGCTTTCTCATGCCTTGCATCATCGCCTCGACCAAATTGTTGACCGCGCCGCCGCTAATCTCCTGGCCCTGGAACTGGCCGAGAGCGCACGGCTTGCGGTACGTGAATTCGAGGACTGGATCACGAATCAGCAGCGGTTACGACGCAATGCCTTACACCGGTTCGCGCGAGCGCGGATAAAAAAAGATAACATCCGTTTCGATGGTTTCGCTCGGGTCTCGCATGTCACTGACGCCACCGACTGGCGCGTTGAATATCCTTTCGTAGTGATTATTCCCGACACCGAGGAGGAAGTACGCGAAGTCGTAGCGGCGTGCATTGACTTAGGGCTGACCATCATTCCACGAGGTGGCGGCACTGGCTATACCGGCGGCGGCATCCCGCTGCACCGCAATACCGCCGTTATCAACACCGAAAAACTCGATTCGCTCGGCGGCGTTGAGCAAAAAATCCTGCCTGGCGTCAATAAACCCGTCGCTACCCTGCGCTGCGGCGCGGGGGTCGTGACCAAGCGCGTGGCGGATCACGCCGAGGCTGCGGGTTGGGTATTCGCTATCGATCCCACTTCGCAAAGCGCCTCGTGCATTGGCGGCAACATCGCCATGAACGCGGGCGGCAAGAAGGCGGTGCTGTGGGGCACTACCCTTGACAATCTCGCTTCGTGGCGGATGGTGACTCCAGGTGCTGAATGGATCGAAATCGAGCGCCTTGATCATAATCTTGGCAAGATCCATGAAATCCCCGAAGCAATCTTTCGCGTCACGCGGCTCGGCCCGGACGGTCATGCGCCTGTTGGTGAGCCACGGATTTTGCGTGTTCCCGCCGCTGCAATCCGTCGCCCCGGACTCGGCAAGGATGTGACCAACAAGGCACTTTGCGGCCTGCCAGGTGTTCAAAAGGAAGGTTGCGACGGGATCATCACCTCCGCTGTGTTCGTGCTCCATCGAATGCCGCGCCATGTGCGCACGGTCTGTCTGGAATTTTTCGACCCAGACCTCAACCGCGCCACCCCGGCGATTGTCGAAATCAAGGCCACCCTTGAAGCCTTGCCCGGCGTTGTGCTGGCGGGTCTTGAACATCTTGATGAACGCTATCTGCGCGCCATTCGTTACACCACTAAAGCACCACGCTCGATATTGCCCAAAATGGTCTTGCTGGGCGATATCGCCGGAGATGACGAAAACGCCGTGGCGCGCGCCGCTGCCGAGGTCACACGCCTTGCCAACCTCCGTGGTGCTGAGGGCTTTATCGCGGTCGCGCTCGAAGCCCGCTCTCGTTTTTGGGCCGAGCGCGCCCGGACTGCTGCCATTGCCGCCCACACCAACGCCTTCAAAGTGAATGAAGACGTAGTGATTCCTCTGGAGCGTCTCGGCGACTATAGCTTGGGCATTGAGCGGATCAACATCGAATATTCCCTCCGCAACAAACTCAATATTCTCGAAGCGGTGCTGGCGACTCTCGAAGGTTCGTCACCCGCGCAGACGGGCGAGGTCGAGGAATCTGACACCACCAACGCCTTGGGCACGCATGAATCCGAAGAAAGCCGCGCCATCCTGGAGGGCAAGCGTGCTGCCGCGCGGGCGTTGGTGATAGCAGTGCGGGAACGCTGGGTGACCTGGCTGGAAAATCTCGATGCTCCCGCCATGAGTTTTCCCCATCTTTTTGAAAATATTATTTCTTCGCGTCCCGAAGATTCCCTCTTTACTTTGCTGCAACGACGAGTCGCGCGCGTCTCTTTTCGTGCCGAGGTTAAACGTCCGCTTGGTGAAATCTTCAGCGGCGAGCGTTTCGAGGGAACACGCCGCCAGCTCGACGTGGTTCACCGTGACACACGCTCGGGGCGACTGTTCGTGGCGCTACACATGCACGCCGGCGATGGCAATGTTCATACTAATATCCCAGTGAATTCCAATGACTACGCCATGCTGCATGAGGCAGAACGAATTGTTCAGCGAATCATGGACTTGGCGCGAAGTTTGGGTGGGGTGATTTCCGGCGAGCACGGAATCGGTCTTACCAAGATGCGTTTCATGGACTCCAAGCGGGTTGAAGAATTCGCAGCCTACAAGGCCGAAGTCGATCCAGAGGGTCATTTCAATCGCGGCAAGTTGCTGCCTGGCTCTGGCCTGGCGAATGCCTATACTCCGAGTTTGCGCTTGGTACAGCAGGAAGCGTTGATTCTAGAAGCAAGCGCCCTGGGAGCCATCAACGCTGAGATCAAAGATTGCCTGCGTTGTGGAAAATGCAAGCCGGTCTGCACCACGCATGTCCCGCGCGCCAACCTGCTTTATTCACCGCGCAACAAGATCCTTGCCATGGGTCTGGTCATCGAAGCGGTACTCTACGAGGAACAGACTAGGCGCGGCATTTCGCTGCGCCATTTCGATGAACTCAACGACCTTGCTGACCATTGCACGATCTGCCACCGTTGCCACCATCCGTGCCCGGTCAAAATCAATTTTGGCGCGGTCACTGTTCACGCTCGCGCCCTGCTCAAGGAGCAGGGGCAACGTCATTTTAATCCGGGGTCCGCGCTTTCATTGGCTTTCCTCAACGCCACCGGCCCGCGCATGGTGAAGGCGATGCGAGTCGCGTTAATTGAAGTCGGCTACCGCTTTCAGCGTCAGGCCCACGCATTGGCGCGCCGCTTCCTGGATACGCGCTCGCCGCCAGCGGCCACCACCGGCCCAACGTCCATCCCTGCTCAGGTGATCCACTTCCTGCGTCAACCTCTCCCCTCGGATCTCCCGAGGAGCACGCCCCGCGCCTTGCTGGGACTCGAAGACGCACGGATGGTGCCCATCTTACGCGACCCCTCCCGAACTTCGGTCGATAGTGAGGCGGTATTTTATTTTCCGGGGTGCGGCTCGGAGCGGCTATTTGGTCAGGTGGGAATGGCAGTCCTGGCGATGTTGTATGACTTGGGAGTCCAAACCGTCCTGCCGCCTGGCTACCTGTGTTGCGGTTATCCCCAGGCTTCGTCGGGCGATACTGCACGCGGCCAAGCTATCACCATGGCCAACCGCGTGCTGTTTCATCGCGTTGCCAATACGTTGAATTATCTTGATATTCGTACCGTAATTGGGTCGTGCGGAACCTGTCTCGATCAATTTCTAGAATATGGTCTCGATCAGATTTTCCCTGGCTGTCGAGTCTTGGATATCCACGAATACTTGATGGAGAAAGGTATACAACTAAAATCCGAGGACGCGACCAACACGCGCTACCTTTACCACGACCCCTGTCATACGCCGATGAAAATCCATCGTGGCACCAAGGTTCCAACTGCATTAATGGGTCAGCGGGTGACGCTGTCAGCACGCTGCTGCGGCGAGTCGGGTACTTTCGCCATTGCCCGTCCCGACATTGCCACACAAGTACGGAGCCGCAAACAGGAAGAGATTTTGTTGGGAATGGAACGCCTTGGAAAGGAGAAGGTAAAATTGCTCACCTCGTGTCCTTCTTGTCAACAAGGGCTATCTCGTTATCGAGAGGATACCGGCATCGAAACTAATTACATCGTGGTGGAATTATGCAATCGAATGTTGGGGAAAGGCTGGCAAGAACCGTTCATAGAACGGGTGAAACGCGAGGGCGGCATTGAGCGGGTTTTGTTGTGAAGTTTTCAAGATATCTTATGTCGCAAGGCTATAAAGTGCTGGCGGCAATGTAAAATTTTTTATTGTAAAAAATGCACCATCCATCCCGCATTGAAGAAATGTGGGCGGCTCGGAAACCCGCGCTGTTACAAACGGGGTGGTTGCGTCATGAACCTGCGAAGATTGAGCCTTCGGGCAGGATCACGGTAGTAATACCGTCGGAGCGGGTCGTTTGTAGAAGAGGGATTGCCATCGGTCATGGCCGGGATGCTGTAGCAGAAATGCGAGAGCCTGGAGACCCCGATGGGTGTACCCTTGAAACCCCCCGCCTTTAGGCGTGGGGTGGTTTAGGGCATTACGCAAACCAATTAGTAAAATATCATAAATTCGTGAAATTTTTGATAACGCCGCGAGAACTAGAATGTTAGGACGGAGAAAACCGTCCCCCCCTTTCCTCCCTGCCCTTAAAGGGTGGGATTTCTTGGAGACACTGATGAAAAAAATATTATTGGCCAGCATGATGATTATTCAACCTATTGCGGCTACTTGTGCGGATAGCGCGCCTCCCCAAAAAATAATGATGGCTAAAATATGTGCTACTTGTCATAAAAATCAGGAAAATTCCTTCCGTGGCTACTTTGATAACGTCTCTCTGAAAGCAAAAAAAATTCAGCTCAAGATGGACGATATCATCGAAATTTTAAATTTTGACCCCAAGAATTTTAGTATTACTAATGGAGAAAAAACGGAAAATCTTGAATATTTACAGGAAATACCAAAAAGCAAGGAAGTAAAAATCGAATATCAAGAAAAAGATGGCAAAAAATATGCAACCAAGCTCGTCATCAAGCAACCAATTCAAATTCCCGATGAAATGCTGATTACGACCGATGAGGTCGCCAGGCTGGTCGCTATGGGGCCGGAAAAAGGAAAATATCACCTGTATGATTCACGGCCACCGATTAGGGCGCAAGAAGGAATGATACCCACGGCAGTGAATCTACCATTTCCAATGTTTGAACAAAATGTGGATAAATTGCCTCATGAAAAAGACGCACTTGTCATTTTCTATTGCGCGGGTATTACTTGCGCGATGAGTCCCAGCTCGGCAAAAAAAGCCAAAGAATTGGGATATACCAACATCAAGATTTATCACGAAGGAATGCCAGAATGGTCAAAGAAACATTACACAATGATTACTGCAAAAAATTACAAGGAAGCTTGGCTAGACAAAGGAATTCCTAGTGTGCTCATTGATTTGCGAGCGACAAGCGAAGCGGAACAAGGTTACATTAAGGGTGCGGTAACGATAAAATCGGAAGACTTAGCAAAAGCGATTACGACGTTCCCACCGAAGAAAAGTAAGGCACCCATTATCGTCTATGGTATGGATACTGAGGAAGCATCGCAAGCTGCTGGTGTCATTCTCGCTGGTGGTTATGGAAACGTAAAGGTTTTACAGGGAGGCATGAAGGCGTGGAACGATGCTGGGTACCCGGTAGAAAAAGGAAAACTTGACACCAAAATCACTTATGTCCAAAAACCGAAGCCTGGAGAAATTGTCATCGATGATTTCAAAAAAATCGTTGATGATGGTCTTAAAGATACACTGTTGATTGATGTTCGTCCCAGCAATGAATCCAGCCGCGCCATGATTAAGGGAGCAAAAAGCATTCCGGTTGGAGATTTAGAAAAACATTTAGCTAATTTGCCCAAGGATAAAGAAATTGTGGCCTATTGTAACACGGGCACGCTCGCTGAAATGGCGTACTATATGTTAATTGGAAATGGTTATACTAAAGTCAAATTTTTCAATAACCCACTAACCATTAAACCTAATGGCACCTATGAAATTTCTGCGAAATAGTTGAAATAGAAACAAGGAAAGAAAAAATAGCGACAGGCCAGGTTTTCCACGGATAGGTTAAAACAGGCCTGTTGCTAATTTTTGTCAAATCACGCCTTTTGAGATTCCGCATGAAAAAGAAAAGTAAAGGAATGATCGCAATCCAGGCCATGGCGCTTGGCGTGGTGCTGACGCCAGGGATTGCCGGTGCCGGAGACGGCGCAGATCAACGGCTAGCGTCAACATCGCCAGCAGTCCACGAATTCCGCTTGGAAAACGGTCTCAAGCTGCTGGTGAAGGAAGACCACCGTGCTCCGGTGGTGGTTTCCCAGGTCTGGTATCGCGTGGGATCCAGCTATGAAGCATTTGGGAGCACAGGAATTTCCCACATGCTGGAACACATGATGTTCAAAGGTACCCAATTGCATCCGGCGGGTGAACTGTCAAGAATTATTGCTGCCAACGGTGGTTCCGAGAATGCCTTCACCGGGCGTGATTACACTGCTTACTTCCAAAGCCTGGAAAATGTCCGTCTTGAAGTCAGCTTTGCGCTGGAAGCAGATCGGATGCAGGGCTTGTTGCTGCCCGCTGAGGAATTCGCCAAGGAGCACCAGGTAGTCATGGAAGAACGACGATTGCGCACCGATGATAATCCGCGTGCGCTAACCCAGGAACAACTTATGGCCACCGCTTTCGTTAGTAGCCCCTATCATTGGGCGATTATTGGCTGGATGGGGGATATCGAAAGCCTGACCGTAGAGGATCTACGTGCCTGGTATCATCGTTGGTATGCTCCTGATAATGCCACCGTAGTGGTGGTGGGGGATGTCAAGCCGGAGGAAGTTCTGAATCTGGCGCAACGCCATTTTGGACCGCTTTCCTCGGAAAATTCACGGGTAGTTAAAAAAATTCATCCCGAGCCGGTTCAGCGCGGTGAACGCCGTGTCATCGTTAAAGCACCTGCCAAATTACCTTATTTAGTAATGGGTTACCATGTTCCGGTTTTGCATAACGCTACCACGTCCTGGGAGCCTTACGCCCTGGAGATGCTCGCCCAGCTTCTGGATGGCGACGCCAGCGCACGTTTTGCGCGTGAATTGCTTCGTGGCAGTGAGGTGGCTGCCGCTGCTGGGGCCGACTACAGCTTATACTCTCGCCTGCCGGATCTTTTCACCATTGGAGGTACTCCCGCTCAGGGCAAGGATATCAAAATCCTTGAAACGGCATTGCGCGAACAAGTACGCCGCGCACGAGAAGAGCTGGCGAGTGATGCAGAACTAGAACGGGTCAAGATCCAGGCAGTAGCAGACAATATCTACGAGCGTGACTCGGTTTTTTATCAAGCAATGCAACTCGGAATGCTGGACTCTATCGGCCTTGATTGGCACCTGGCAGATGAATACGTCGAGCGTATCCAGGCGGTGACTGCTGATCAGGTTCAAGCCGTGGCCCGCAAATACTTGCTGGATGATCAACTCACCGTGGCAATTCTCGACCCGCAATCCCTAGAACCCGGTCATCCCATTTCCGATGCGCCCGCAGGAAAATTAGATGTTTTTCATTGACCCCCACATTGAAGGACTCCAAGGATGGAGGACGACCCCGCAGCCCGGTTGCGTAGTGAAA
>CAUYTW010000057.1 GCA_963575715.1 Gammaproteobacteria bacterium
CCGGATGGGGGAAAACTGCACGTCCGGGACTGTGCCGGGGGCACCGGGTAACCGGTGTCCCTACGGCGGAGGTTGAATTCTTGCATCAATTTTGGAGATCGCTATAGATATTTTCGAGCTACTCACCTTTGTGGTCAAAAGCAATGCATCCGATCTGCATTTGTCTCCTGGATTGCCGCCAATGATTCGTGTGCATGGTGATATACGCCGACTCAATGTGCCAGCGTTTGAGCATAAAGACGTCCACTCAATGATCTATAGCATCATGAACGACAACCAACGCAAGGCGTATGAAAAGAATTTCGAGTGTGATTTTTCATTCTCAGTTCCCAATCTCGGACGCTTCCGTGTCAATGCACTGATAGAGTATCGTGGAGCGGGCGCGGTATTTCGCACCATCCCCTCAAAAGTATTGAGTCTACAAGATCTCAACGCGCCGAAAATCTTCGAAAGCATGGCTAAATATCCACGCGGTTTGGTGCTAGTAACCGGGCCGACGGGATCGGGAAAATCAACCACGCTTGCGGCAATGGTCGATCATCATAATGAAACCGATTACGGCCACATACTCACTATCGAAGACCCAATCGAATTCATTCACGAGAGCAAAAAATGTTTGGTGCGTCAACGTGAGCTTGGACCTCACACTCAGAGCTTCGCCAATGCATTACGTGCAGCACTACGCGAGGATCCTGACGTCATAATGGTTGGGGAAATGCGCGACCTAGAAACAATACGTTTAGCACTTACTGCGGCCGAGACAGGGCATCTCGTATTCGGGACGTTGCACACCAGTTCGGCTGCAAAGACCATTACCCGTATCATCGACGTTTTTCCACCGGAGGAAAAGGAGACAGTACGTACGCAACTTTCCGAATCGCTTCAGGCAGTGGTAGCTCAGGTACTCTTGAAAAAGAAAGACGGTAGCGGTCGTATCGCTGCGCATGAAATTATGGTTTGCAATGCAGCAGTGCGAAATATGATTAGGGAAGGAAAAATCGCACATATTACGGGGATGCTTCCCACACAGGGGCAAATTGGTAATCAAACCCTTGATCAATGTCTTACAGAACTCGTAAAGCGCGGAACGGTAACTATGGCCGAAGCAAGTTTCAAAGCTGTTAACAAAGATCAATTTTCAAACTAAGTCAAAAAAAATGTTAGTCTTAGGAAAGGGATAATCACTTAGTAATTGCGTTGAGTCTTGAAATAAAGTCAAAGGGGTAGTGCCCCAATCAGTAGGATAAACTGCTAAATTTTTTCCCTTTTTCATTTTAATAAGAGATCCTCATATGTACTGCCCAAATTGTCACTCTGAATCTATTGTAAAAAATGGTTTTAATGCTCTTGGTAAGCAAATCCATCGATGCAATGAATGCGGCCGGCAATTTGTATTAAACCCCAATAAAGGGCCAATCTCCGATGAAAAAAAACATTGATTGACCGTCTATTACTGGAGCGTATTTCCCTGGCTGGGATTGCCCGGGTAGTAGGTGTCTCTGAATCCTAGCTTCAGGGATATGTTAATAAAAAATACGCGCAAACGTCGCGTAAAGTGATCGTTAAGAAAAAAACCAGGGGACGACTCACCATAGAGTGTGACGAACTCTGGTCGTTTGTGGGAAAAAAGTCTAACAAACAATGGGTTTGGTTGGCGATTGACCGCGATACCGGAGAAATTGTCGGCGTTCATATCGGCGATCGAAGTGAGAAATCCGCTCGTGCCTTATGGGATTCCCTGCCTTCGGTTTATCGTCAATGCGCGGTGAATTATACGGATTTTTAGGCCACCTATGCAGCAATTTTTCCTTCGAAACGTCATCGCGCAGTTGGTAAAGAAAATGGTCAAACTAATCATATTGAAAGATTCAATTGCACTTTTCGTCAGCGAATTTCGAGATTAGTGAGAAAAACATTGTCCTTTTCAAAAAAATTAGCCAATCATATTGGGGCAATTTGGTACTTTATCCATCACTATAATGCCGCGCTTCCTGTTAACTTTCCATGAAATCCTATAGATTGGGGCACTACCGATGGATTCTGCGACTTCGCTTCGCGCACAATGACTTCCTATTTTTCAACTGCGTAACTCCTATGGAGTTAAGCATCTGTCAACAGCCCATGACGAGCGAAGAGTTCCGCCAGCCGCCGACAGCCTGCCAAAAGTTGGCCATCTTGAGGTAATTCCGGCACCCCGCCCCGAACTACCTCACGGGCGGTATGGCGCGCTAAATGTATTATCAGCGCCTCGGTTAATTCTTCCAGTGTACGATTCCCGTCCATGAGTTGTATCAATTGTCCCGCGAGGGGATCGATTTCGAGTGTCGTGTGACGAACCGTGGCTAGATGTTCAAGTCGGGCAGCTGCCTGAGCCTGCGCTAAGGCATGTGACCTCGGACGTACAGGCAAACCATGATAGAAAGTTTCGGGAGTTGAGGTTAAACGCACCGCACGATGGGCATAAAGAGAGAACAATTCTCCGTTAAGTTGTTCCAAGTTCCATTGATTTGCTCCGTTAAACGCCACGCGATGAACAGCGTTTTTCTCCAGATCCGGATAAGTAATGGCGTCGGGATAGATCTCGGCGAGGTGCGCCAATGCCGCCTTGGTAAGAGGGTGACTGACGCCAAAGTGTATTCCATCGGGAGTCGTGAAATCTTCCATAATAACCTGTGTCAAATCCACTCCGTGTAGTGGCAAGAGATGAGCGGAAATAGAAAATTCTCGCAGCCGATTCAGGTCCAGATTGCGCGTCAACGGGACTTCCGTGCGACACAATAGTGTCCTGCGAAAGTAACGGTAACGTAAAAAATCCATATATTGTTCCTGATCCACGAGATTTTCTAATAACTCCACGAGAGCCGCTGCTCCCTCCGACAAGGTCGAGGGAAACATGGTGTAGAGTTCCGATTCGGCCAGATAACTTAATCCATGGCACGCCGCGCGTCGGATAAAATCGGCAAATAGAATGGGAGTATTAGACTCTTCAAGGTATTCATGAAAAAGATAACCAGGGTGGGCGTGACGGAGTTCGGCTATCTCCTGAGTCAGATAGCGGGCAAGTACATTTTCATCTCCCGTCCAAGCCGTTGCCAACTGCTCCAGCAACCCACGCGCGGCGGCTAAACGCACTTCCGGCTCATGGATTGCGCGCGTGCCATAAAGCAGTAAGTCACGCACCATTCCGCGTGGATGCCAGCCCGGCAGGGTGTTGTAGCTCACATAGGCGATGCCTTGGGGAGCAAGGCAGGAACCGCAGAGGCGTAAAATTTGTTCCTGTACTGCGAATGGAACCCACGACCACACTCCATGAACAATAATGTAGTCAAATTCCCCAAGGGTTTTTGGGTCCAAAGTGATGATGTCTTCCCTGCGTAGCTCAAGATTTGATAATCCCAGTCGTGCCTGCAATGCTTGGCCAGCTGCGAGTGGCGCGGCAGCTCGATCTACGCCGACAAAGGTCGAGCCGGGCAAGTACCATGCCATGGGAATCAAATTTCCACCGCTCGCGCAACCTAGTTCAAGTACCCTCGCGCAAGTCGGAGACGCTGGAGTCATACCGAACCACTGCCCCAAGGCCGCCAGACAGGCAGGGTGAGTATCGGTAAGTGGTGTACTGTCGTAGGGGATAGCGTCGTAGGATTCGATGGCGTGCCCCCAAAAAATTGTAAGGTTAACAAAAATAACTTTTTTATAAAGCCAATATGGTGGCATCAACATTCTACTCAAGAATATCGTGACACTCTAACCTCACTTAGTGCAAGCCCTACTATCACTACATATTTTCCCTAGTACGTTTTTACTATTCAAAAAATGTTGTTTCTCCCTTGCCACGACGTACCACTACAGGTGTTTCGTCCACCAGATCGATAACGGTAGTGGGTTCTAGGCCACAATTACCCCCATCAATAATCAGATCAATCTGTGGATCAAGCTGGTCGCGAATTTCCTCGGGATCAGCCAATGGTTCGCGTGATCCAGGAAGAATAAGGGTGGAACTCATGATGGGTTCCGCCAAGGCTATCAATAGCGCGCGCGCGATGGGATGATCGGGAACACGCAAGCCGATGGTTTTACGTTTAGGATTTTGCAGGCGGCGAGGAACCTCGTGGGTCGCCTTGAGAATGAAGGTGTACGGCCCAGGTGTGAGGGAACGTAGGAGACGAAATACCGGATTGTCTACCCGGGCGTACCAAGACAATTCGGAAAGGTCGCGACAAACTAACGTGAAATGATGGTTGTCATCCACACACCGAATATGCCGAATCCGATCCTGCGCAGTTTTATTACCAATTTGACATCCCAAAGCATAAGAAGAGTCGGTGGGATAGGCAATCACGCCACCCTCCCTGATGATCACCACTGCCTGGTTGATGAGTCGAGATTGAGGATTTTTAGGATGAATGGATAAATATTGAGCCATGTTGTTTGCGTCAACCAACGGAGAGCATCATAAATCCTCGGCGTGAAAACCCATCGATCCCGTAGGGTCCGAGGTTTTTGACTCTTTTAAGTACAGCAAGATTCGTTTGTCCACTTAATCCAGGTGATTTCACTTTCTTTTTTAAGTAATTCATATAAAGTCAAAGCTACTTCAATAGAATCATGACGAATCAAGGCGCGCCTCAAGTTGTCGCCTTTTACTTGCATTGGTATCTTTTGGCTTAAAAAATCCTTGCCTAAAAAAACTGTTTTTCTACCCACGAAATCTTCTTCCTGAAATTCAACCAGGAATTCACCCTCCTGTGAATAGGCAGCCAAAAATTCTTCATCCGGTTTTCTCGAATTATACAGGACGAAGTCAAAGATATCTTTTTGACCTAAATAGGATTCAATTAATTTTATAAAATCAATGACTCTAAAATTTGCTGTGTGCATTTTTTGTGTCATGATGTTACAAATATAGACCTTAAGCGCTTTTGATGCCCTGATGGTCTTTGCCATGCTCCTAACCATGAGATTCGGTAAAATGCTCGTATAAACGTCACCCGGACAAATCACAATCATGTCACTATTTAACAGCCTTTCTATGGCCTTGGGATTATATCCTGGTTCCGGTTTAAATCTTAATGATTCAATCGGCTTTTCCTTAAGATCAATTTTATGTTCGCCAACAATCACTTCGCCATCAGGCGTCCGCGCGATTAAATGAACATCGTCGAGCGTTACCGGTATAACCTTTCCTTTGGTCTTGAGAATTTCACCCGCGAAATTTAACGCCATTTCAAAACTGCCCGTAATTTGTTGAAAGGCAGTGATCAATAAATTACCGAAATTCTGGCCAGCAAATATTCCTTCATTAAAACGAAAATTAAAAACCTGTCGCCAAATTTCGTCTGACTCGGACAAGGCGACCAGGCATTGTCGTATATCACCCGGCGGCAAAGCACCAAGTTCATCCCTTAAAGTTCCCGATGAACCGCCATCATCAAACATGGTAATGATGGCAGCTAAATCCAAATCCGGAAAATTTTTTAATCCGTTCAAAATTGTAAAAGAACCCGTTCCTCCACCAATCACCGTAACTTTATACATTCAATCATCTCCCCATACTGTTAGCCGGTGGTCATGGATTTACTCCAGGCTAATCCGCAAAGCAGCGGTAATTGCCCAGGGGGAGAGGCTCATTGCCAGGGTCAGCAGAGCGCTCAAAAGATAGAGATGAGCGGCTACGGGTAGCCCGCTGGCGGCGCTATCCACCGCACCGACGCTAAAGATAAGCACCGGGATATACAAAGGCAGAACCAATAGTGATAACAATACTCCACCCCGACGCAACCCCACGGTGAGCGCTACGCCGATCGCTCCGATAAAAGACAGTACCGGTGTTCCCAATGCAAGAGTTAATACCAAAAAACCCATTGCTGCTTCCGGTAGGTGCAATAGCACGCCCAGCAAGGGCGCAAGCAATAACAGGGGAAGTCCGGTTGTCAGCCAGTGTGCTAGAACCTTGGCGATAACCAGTACAGCAACTGGATGTGGACTAAGTAATAATTGTTCCAATGATCCATCCTGATAATCAGAGTGAAACATTGCCTCTAGCGATAATAGCGCGGCAAGCAACGCTGCGACCCAAAGGATACCAGGAGCCGCCCGGGCCAGGAGGTTAACTTCGGGACCAAGACCCAATGAAAATAGTGTTATTACAATGACGAAAAATAGTAATGGATTGGCAAGTTCTCCCCGCCGTCGTAGCGCAAGCGTCAGATCTCGAGTTAACACGATGCGAAACGCATATCCTAAATGAGGACGCCGGGTAGGAGGAGATCGCTCATCTTCGCGGAAGCGCGCCGGGGAAAGGAGATCAGTAGTCAAGGTTTACCTTTTGGACGGGATAATCATCCATTTTGACCGGATGATGGGTGGTAATCACCGCAGCTCCTCCCGTCGCCAGATGTGCGCGCAACATCACTTCGACCATTCGCACCCCTGAACGATCCAATGAGGTAAAAGGCTCGTCCAATATCCATAAATTTGTCTGAGTGGTAAGTAGCCGCGCCAAGGCTACGCGGCGACGCTGCCCGGCAGATAAACTCTGGCATGGGTAATCGTGAAATTTGTCGAGTCCGACTTGAATTAGCGCCTCGCGAATACTCAGCGTCGGGTGAGCTACGCCTAATCCAATGGATATTTTCAGGTTTTCTTCGGGAGTAAATAAACCCTTCACGCCATGGTGATGGCCAAGATATAACACCTCGGAGAGAAATTCCTGGCGCTGGCAATGGATGTCACGACCTCGCCACCGTACCACTCCGGCACTAGGTTGGGCCAAACCACATAGAATACGCAGCAGGCTAGTCTTTCCCGCGCCATTGTGACCCTCAATTTGAACCATCGCACCAGGCTCAAGAGAAAAGCCGAGATGCTCGAAGAGCAATCGATCCCCACGTTCACAGGAAAGATTATATGCTTCCAACAAGGCAACACGGTTCCCTTCAACGTTGGTTAGAGACACCATGCTGGGGGTCATTGGGATTTTGAAAAATAAAATGAAAATCGTGAGGAGAAAATTCGACGTAATCAAGGACAAGATTATTGAGAACAGCTTGATGCTGGGCGGCGACCACAATAGTCACGCCATAAGTTTCAATAATGATATCTCCTGGTTTGGGATGATCAAAACCCATGCCGTAGTCCAGAGTGCCATCGGGAAGTTGACGCGCCGCGATACGCAGTGCAAGACCCTCGGCGTCGCTGGTAGTGGTTGCTTGGCGAATTTGCTTCGCAGCTTGCTCGGTAACGTTAATCATTTGGAAGAGATCCAACTTTTTTGAAAGTCAGCCGTATAAAAACAAATGAACAGCAACGAAAAACGCATCCCTGGGTTATTCCCAAAGATGCGTGAACAATACATTAGGAGTTACGCAGTTGAACTTGTAATTCCTAAAAGGATTGAATTTTTTCTTTGCTGTCATCAAATGCCCGCGAGAGAGCCACCCCGGCTTTAGCCGGGCAGGGAGGAAAGCGGGC
>CAUYTW010000058.1 GCA_963575715.1 Gammaproteobacteria bacterium
TGGAGAGGCAGGATCTTGTCGATTGCCTTATTGATCTGAGGCATCAACTCATGACGAACATTATGAAACTCTGGTTCCACAACATAGTCGTCGTCTACAAACCCTTCCAAGCCATATTCCTTACAAAGAGCAGAGGCCTTCTTAAAGAACTCTGTCATCTGGTCCTTTTCAAGGCTACCGACATCAACTGTAACAACAGCTTTTTGTTTGAAGTAAGGAGCTACTGGAGAGTCATCTCCGAGCAGCATCATGAGCTTATTAATCTTCTCCTTAGCTTCAGCCAAGTCTTTACCGAGGCTATACCTATTGACGAAGTTGAGCTGAATAATTTCGCCAACATCAGATTCAACGTCAAAGGTATGTTTAGGCTCAGCACCAAAGTTTTCAGCCCAATAAGCGTCCTTGGCCAAGCCTTTCAATGTATTCTTAAGATTATCAACTAGAGTAGTAGCTTCTTTTTGAACTTCTACAGCGTTAATAATATCAGTTGCCAGCTTTCCTACCTTACGTTCCATTACCTTATCAATATTAGAGAACATAGGTGTGTTTGCCGTATCAGTTTTAAATGCCATATTATGTTAGTGTTGGTATGTTATTAGTTAGAGATATGTCATTGTGTAGAGCTAGAATGAGAGGAGCTAAAATAGTATTATCTCCGTGTTTTCCCCCTCTAGCTACTACACTAATATAGTTACCAGTATCTGAGTCATACACATCTGCTCTATCTTCAGTGACAAAGTAGTTGCGAAGCTTACCAGATACATAGTAACCAGATTTACCATTGAAATCACCTTTTATAGCCTTAGTTACTTGACAGACATACGTCAAATCTTCTAATGCTTCTACGGTATTCATTTCCTTAAAGTACCGACCTTAGCTGTAATCATTTGATCATTACAGAGTGCATACATACGAGTTACTAGAGAGTCTTTACCTACACCTTGATCTCCCTGACCATTAACTACGCATAGATAACCTCCAGTATCATTATCATATACACGCAAAGAATCTTCTTCTACAAAGTAATTACGGATCTGCCCAGGAATCACATAACCTGCTTTACCATTCTTTTCACCTTTTACAGCCTTAACTACTTTGACAGCTTCTTGCAATAACTCTTCTGACCTCTTCTCTGCTTCTGTCATCTCTCGGTTTACTGTACCTACTAGAGCTGTTTTATCTTCAGCAGTAATTCCTTCAGCATAAGTATCCAGCAAAGCGAGTAGACCAGTAGCACAAGTATTCATAGCACCATCCTTGCGCTCCCATCCACCTTCGTGAGTCTTAATCCATTCACCACCATTGTAATATCCGTAATTATGGAAGCTGCTATTTCTATTAAGTTGTTCAACCTTCTTAACAAACTCAGCAAACTTACCAATCCTACGTTCAGTGGTTTGGACTACTTTCTTCTCACCTTTCTTAACCTTATCCTCTTCTAGATGCTTGACAGTAAGATGAAATCCACCCTTTTCTTTCTTAGTAAACCTCAGCTTAGGATGTTTACGGGTAGCATCTTTACCATATCCTTGTTGATCACCTTCTAGGAACATTGTCTTAACTGGCAAACCATTAGCTAGAATATCTCTAGTTTTAAGAGAGGTCCTGGATACTTCTTTAATGAAGTTGTTATATTCCTTAACATTATCATGCTCAGGATTTTCAGGGTCAGTAAGGTAGCAAGAAGCTCTACGCATTACCTTAGACAGCTCTTCTACGTTAATTAGATGGTCATTAACTGCTCGCCTAGTATTGTCAGTGAAACAGTTTACCTTGATAGGAATACCATTAATACTAAATCGGAATACCTTCTCTTCTTTAAATCCAGTACCTTCTGCATTAAGACTCAGTGATTTAAACTGTGCCTCAACCCAGTCAGTATAGATATTGATAAGAGTAAAGATATCCCACTCTTCATTAGGATTTAGTTTAGAAAAGATAACTTCAGAAAGGTTATCAGCTTCTATAGATACATGACCAGCCTCGTAAGTAGCTTTAGTCAACTCGATACGTATGTTATTCATGTCTACATACGCAGCTTCTTTCCTAGTTAGCCTACCCATCATCACATTTTGGGTATTCTTCTCAAAGTTAGCAAAGATCTCAGCTTTAAGAGCTTGGTAGGCAGCTTGGAACCTAGGAGGAATAGCTTTCTCTACCCTAATCAAAGACATACGAGCATTAGCAGAGGGTAGAAAGACTTTATTTTGTAGAACTCCTTGAATACTATCAGGGTATACAGAAAAAGCAGCAATGATATAGTTAAGATCTAGAGTCATCATGTTAGTAATAAACAAGAAAGACTCTGGGCTATCTTGAGCAGAAGTACTAACGAGAATATGCCCTTTATCTATATAGTTATAGTAAGGGTTCAATTCAGTTGCACAAAACACGACATCTGAATGATATAACTCTCCAGTACTACAACAAATACGATAGGTGTGTTCATCAATCCTTCGCTCAACTGGGTTATCTGTAAGAAGTTTGATGCTGAGTTGTGGGATCTTATCAAATACCTCATCAGCAAAGAACTTAATAGAGGGGTTAACCTTCTTATAAAGCTCAGCCGTTACAGTTACGGCATTGACCTTATCATATACCTCCTTAAATCCTGGAAAGTCATTAACAGAGGAAGTTTTAATAGCTGCAAGTCCTGCTTCCCAGACAATAGCTAATTCTGCAAAGTTCTTGATGTTCTTAATAGCTGGACTTAGATGGCTATTGTAGTTACCAGAAGCATAATCATATTTCTGGTCGACCTCAATTTCGAATTCTATACCTGCTTTAGATAGTGCGTTAAAATACTTAGTAAATTTGTTAAGAAGTGGTAATGTAAGTTTGTATCCCATAAAGTTATTGGTTAAAACAAAAAGGAAGGTAGGCTGTTACACCTACCTTCCATGCAACTAACAACCGTGCTTAAACTCCACCTTGAAGAGCGCCAGTCATGACCACGATTGGGTCTTCTGACTCTTCAAGCATCTCGCGGAGGCGAATTGTATCATTAAGAAGTCCAACGGCGTCATCAAGGCTCGTAGCTTCAAATTGGAAGATTCTGGAACCGACATAAGGCCACTTTCCTTGGGAGAAGTGCTCCTTAGTAACAGTCAAAATAGCTTCATCAATCTTCTGCTCAAGCGTGGTGTGGCCAGTGTTATCAGTGATACGAATACGGACGATCTTTTCGTTGTTGGTCTTGTTGGTCATAATTATTTCTCTAATTGCGAGAAACACCTATGGCCATCTTATTTATAGTTTAGTCTTTTAGATTTTGAAGAGAGCCTAAATGCCTCTCTATGGTTAACGGGTTAATAACGTCAATGATTAATACACCTTTATATTACACATAATGAGATATAAAGGCTATACTAAAATTTATAGTTGATACATAACCAGTATCTTCTAATGTTCTTTGCCTATAACAATCTGTAGATTGTCTGACGTTTTAAGGCAACTAACATACTCAATTTTATCTACCTTTTTATTTTTAATTGCTCTAACTCAAACAAAGGTATACCGGTTATTACTGACACCTTGTTTGCAGCAGCTAATTCAGAGTCAAAACGTCCCAAATAATTGTCTGCTACATCTTTTGCTATCCATACTATTTTTTCTTTTAATGAACGAGAGTCTTTTACCTGTGATACATATTTGTATTTTGATGAGTATTTTTTATTAACTCTATTATCAAATATAGTTTTAAACCAAGCTGCTATATCTGTAGTTAAATATTTTTGTAATTTTACTGGAAAATTAATGGTTGTGCCCTGCCCAAATAAATAGATAGCCGCCTTATCATAAGCTTCTGCGGCCTCTTCTTCTAACCTATAGGAGCCTAACCCTAATTGCTTATGATTGATGTTAATATAACTTATCCATTTTTTTCCATTTTTTCTTACACCCACAAATGAAGAACTAGCTTTGCCTGAATGACTCCTTGGGGGCCTTTTTTTTCCACGGCTGGCTACTCCTCCTTTTCTACAAATACTTCTATTTTCTTTATTTGAAAAGTATTCTTTTAATGTATTACTTATTTGTTTTTTAACTGCTTCTTTATGCTCTTGTGTTGACTTCCGATATGGTTGCCCCTCTCCACCTTCATTTGTGTTAGTTAATGAACAACCTATCTTTTTATAATAAGTAATCCAATACTTTTCTCTATCAGACCAGTTATCAGTATTGCTCTCTTCAATAACTTCTAATACTGGCTTTAATTTCTTCCGAAGTAAGCAGCGGATCCAATTATCCTTATGCCTATTATGATTTAACCTCTTCTCCTGACAATGTTCGATAAGTCGTTTTTCTATTCTATTTTCATTACTCTTACCTACATAACGTATTTCATTAGTTTCTGGATCTTTTAATGTATAAATATAAACTTTCATTAGTTTACATTATACTAGATCAATAAGAGGTGTCAATGAATATTAAAACTTACATTTCTTAACTTAATCTTATCAGAATATCTAAAACATAATCGACATTTAGAACAAGCTCCTGCACTATCAGTATTTTTAATTTTTCCACTAGTTTCTGGGCAGGAAATGAACTTATATGGTGTATTGTCTAACTTATCTAAAGAAGCTAAACCTACATTTTTTCTATCTTTTAACTTTTCATATATTTTAAATCCTGATTCTGCATTAACTGGATCTATTGAAATATAAACAGCAACATTATCGGCACTAGACAAAATATCTACATACTCGTGACTTCTAGTGTATAGCCAAAACTGAATATCTGGAAATAATTTACATACATCTGTGAATGCTTTCGCAAATACTTCAGAAAATATGTCACCACTATAAAAAGCACGTAGAAATAAATGTTCTTTTTTGTTTTTATCTTTAAACTGCTGAAAACTAGCAGTTAATATAGTAACCAGCTCGTCATACCCTTTATCTACGACTAGTTCTGTATTTTGTTCTAATCTCTTTTTGACACCTTTGTAGATTTGAACAATTTTTGCCATGTAACAGGTTTGGCGCTTATGGTTATCTCGTATATATAAACAACCTCCAGGTCCACTAGTAGCTCCTGGGCATGTTCCACCATCTATAGGCAAACCAAAGTTCAAACCAAATGTATTATTATGGTTTGGTCTGAACTTTACCTTGCTGTTATCGGTGAAATAAAAAGTATTCTCTGGCATTAAAACTATAGATGCATCTCTCTTCTATTCGGAGATGAAGGGAGAGACTACTATAGCCTCTCCCTCAAAACCGAGTTAGACCTTATCGGGGTTGAGCTTATACACTCCACCACCAAGCATCTCAATAGCTTTAATCTTCTTGCTAGTCTGTGCTAACCAAGAACTTACGTCCTTTCGATTAGGTATATTAGCAAGCTTAGCTAACTCATCAATAGTAACTTCTTTTCCTGCCTTAGCAAAAGCAGAGATAATAGCTACACTCTTTTCTGTGCGCTTAAGCTTCTCAAAGACCTTGTCAGTGATAACCTTAACGTCATCATCAGCAGTCTGTTTAACTACAGGCTTAACTTTAGGAGCAGGGATAGACTCTTCTTCTTGAGCAGCCTTAATCTCCTCCATAGTCATAGCTTTAACTCTAGGAGGCTCATCATCATCTTTAGCTTTAGGCTTAGATGTGCTAGGAACAGGGAGGTCACTCTTCTTCTTAGCATTCTTGTTGATAGCATCAGTCTTGCTAGCCATCAGTTCAGCAATATGAGCATTAACAGGAGTATCTGCACGAGTAAGGTAATCTTCTGGTTTAGCTATGATAACCATATCTACAACCAGAATATTAGGGTCAAGCTTCAAAGAGTCACTATAAGTATTAATAGACTCAACGAGCTTATTTTTAGCTTCCCTTACTTGAACCTTGTCAGCAATGTTTTCAACAGGTATTTCAAAATGTATCGCAAGTTTATTCACAAATTTTTTAGACATAAAATAATAAAGGCCCTCTAGAAGAGGGCCAGGTTGATTCGTAACTAGATCACTTCCAGTTAGTTAGAAGTTCTGTAAGCTTTTCTCGGAATTTAAGGGTCATTAGAAACCAATAACGTTGCTTATTGGAATCTTTGCTTAATCGAGAGTTAATCTTGTTAGTTACTCTCAAAATAGGTGTGCCCGCTACTGTAGTGTTGCATAGCCTAGACATTCGCAAGAACACTGTATTTTCTTTTTCTCCTAATTTTTGGCTTAGAAACTCACCACATACAGATTGTCTTCTAGCATACATATGAAGAATAGTATCTAGTGTGTCTTTCCGGATGACAACTCTAGGGGTATTATGCCCTGCTGAGTTAGTAATGGTCTTAATATTAAATTCATCTATACCATTACAAAAGTAGGTATAAAAAGCATCATTACCTACTAAAGATAAAGCAGTATTCCTTAATGCTTCATCGTTAGCAGGTATCCTAGTTTTCTTCTCTACCTTTGCAACCTGCTCTTCTACCTTAATAGCCAACTCCGGTTGAACATAGGTTTTAACTTCAGGTGTGGGGCAAGCAGACTTCTCTTGAATAGGTGTGAGAAGAGCAATGAGCCTATTCTGCTTTTCAAGGATGTCTGTAAGCTGCTTTTTGACAAGAACAAACTCATCTGCGGTCATGTTGTAAATAGCCACAGCATCCTTTACCTCAAGCTCTGCGCTAGCATTAGCTGGGAATACAGGCTTATCTGTATTTTCGGTCATAACTGTATCAATTGTTTCAATCATATATAATTACTTTTTCCAATCCCATGTCTTAGTCTGGAAGTTCCAGACTGTTTCACCATGGAATACTTCTTCTTTACCTTTCCATCGTTCTCCTACTGACATCTCCATCCCTAATGCATCACCAGTCACACATCTACACTTATCAGTAAAATAGTACTTACAGATACTAGGAAAGTAGTTATCTTTCATTAGATCCTTATGTACTATATGGTAACTAGCATCATGGACAGAGTTTACACCATATACATATCTATTCCATACGTTATCCTTTTGTAACTGCTTCTTTAAAGAGATAACTATATCATACATGAACAAAGCTAGCTCAGAAGCTATAGCATAGGCTAAAGCTGTATTGTTAAATCCAGCTAGTAACCTAAAGTCTTCTGTATCATCAAAATGATAAGTAATCCCTCTAGCATTAGTAATAGTCTTAGTCTCTTCTACTTGTCTCAAACAGCTATCTCTATAAGCCATGTAGTCGATATATTCTTCCCAAGTTTTCAAGGCATATTCTATTCTATCTAGCTCTATATGAATACCTGACTCTGCATAGATCTCAGCTTGTATAGGAGCAGCAGCTGATAGTAGTTCAGCAGTATAAGCTACTCTAAATGAAATAGCTTTTGCTGACACATACTTAGAATAATCATCTTTAGTTATAGTAGGATCTCTAAAGTACTCTCTAGCTTTTTTAAGATGAAAGCCTCCTTGTAATAGATCATTTATATATTTACGATCATTAGACAAATAAGCAGCTAGAATA
>CAUYTW010000059.1 GCA_963575715.1 Gammaproteobacteria bacterium
ATCAGGCATATAAACCGTATGTATAGGTTTGGATAAGTCCTGAAGAACGGTTAAATCATTGTCGAGGTAGAGTCGTTAAGGAACGGATATGGCGTTAATTGTTCAGAAGTATGGTGGAACCTCGGTTGCGACTATTGAACGCATTGAAGCAGTGGCCGACAAGGTCCAAGCCATGCGAGGTCGTGGTGATCAGGTAATAGTTGTGGTATCTGCCATGAGCGGTGAGACCAATCGTTTGATTGCTTTGGCAAAGGCTATCACTTCTCGTCCTAATCCACGCGAGCTGGATGTACTGATGTCAACCGGCGAGCAGGTCACCATTGCCCTGCTGGCCATTGCCCTGGAAAAACGCGGTTGCCCGGCCCGTTCTTATACCGGAAGCCAAGTTCAAATTCTTACCGATAGCGCTCACACTAAGGCACGGATTCGTGACATTGATGATAAGCGGATGCGCCATGACCTGGAGGAAAATAGAATCGTCGTCGTCGCTGGCTTCCAGGGAGTAGACGAAGCAGGCAACATCACTACATTGGGTCGAGGTGGCTCCGATACCACGGCGGTGGCTCTAGCTGCGGCGCTCAAGGCGGATGAATGTCAAATTTATACTGATGTTGATGGAGTTTATACCGCCGATCCTAGGCTTGTTCCTCATGCACGACGCCTTGAACGCATTACTTTTGAGGAAATGCTGGAAATGGCCAGCCTTGGCTCTAAAGTACTCCAGATTCGCTCTGTTGAATTCGCTGGAAAATACCGTGTTCCCCTGCGCGTTCTGTCTTCCTTTGAAGAAGGTTCAGGTACGCTCATTATTTCCGAGGAGGAAAAGGCGATGGAGGATCCGATTATCTCAGGAATCGCCCATAATCAAGACGAAGCCCAAATTACCGTGCTGGGGGTTCCGGATCAACCGGGAGTCGCCTACCGAATTTTGGGACCCGTAGCTGATGCTAACATCGAAGTGGATATGATTGTCCAAAATGTTGGACAAGATGGCACAACCACAGATTTTACATTTACTGTCCACCGTAACGACTATGAACAGGCATTGGAAATAGTACGTTTCAATGCCTCAGCACTGGGAGCACGCGAGGTTTCCGGCAACAAACGAATCGTCAAAATTTCGTTGGTTGGAGTGGGGATGCGTTCCCACGCGGGAATTGCCAGCACCATGTTTCGGACGTTGGCCAGCGAGGGTATCAATATCCGCATGATTTCTACCTCGGAAATTAAGATATCCGTGGTAGTGGAAGAAAAGTACATGGAGTTAGGGGTGCGTGCATTACATGACGCCTTTCACTTGGGACTGACTGCCTCTTCAGGGGTTTAAATTTCTAAGTAAATCACCCCACGGCTAAAGCCGGGGGCTTTAATTGAATAAAGCCTGGTTTACCAGCCTAAGTCCAAAACATAGGACTACGTTGCAACGAAGTACAAGACTCACCATGGGGCGCTTCCTCAACTCCATGCTCTGAAAGCGGCGGATGCAGACAACCTTAGGGGTAGGACGAAACGGTTTGTCGCAAGGTTCGCAAGAACCGAAGCTGCGTTGCAACATTGGCGAGGGGAACCACACCGCAAGGTGTGCGTCACCAGGCCCGTAAGGGCTGACAGCTCGGAAAGACCGGCTTTTTTGATTGACGGTTTTTCCCGCTAAAACCGTCTCCTTTCCTCCCCCACGGCTAAAGCCGGGGGTATCCTCGGAGACAATGATGAGCAATAATGAAACATACCGTGAGTTCCACGGGATTTGAAGCCTGTGGAGAGGTTGTGAGACCTAGAGGAGTTATTGACTGCGGCGTGAACCTCGTAAGATTCCTACTTATAATGAGTTATCTTACTGGCGATAACTACAAGCTATTCTCTGGGCGGCCTCGGTGAAGCAGGAACTCAGCACTAAAGTTACCTATGGGTAGTTTGGTAGGTCTGAGAGAACGGTAACTCGGACCAAACCAGGAGGGTTTTTGTAAGCATTGTTGTAATTCCTGGAAGGCTAAATCTAATAACACCGTTGGGTCGAAATCGTCCGATGACGGACCAGACAAAATTTTTAACAAGGAGACAAAGATGCTTATTTTGACGCGGAGAGTAGGGGAAACCTTAATGATTGGCGATGATGTCACAGTTACCGTGCTGGGAGTCAAAGGCAATCAAGTACGAATCGGCGTAAACGCACCGAAGGAAATCACTGTTCACCGAGAGGAAATTTACGAACGTATACAACGAGAGAAGGAAGCGCAATCTCGATTAGGGACGCAACCATTGGATAATCAAGAAAACGATGGATAATTTAAATCGGTTGATGGTTACTATTTTGTAACGTTTTGGTAAGCTAGTGGCCTGTTGGACTCGGGAGTATTACAGTGTAAAATCAGGGGACGATAGGCCGCTATTTATAAAAATTAACAATACCTGAGTTTGAAGCAGCGATAAAAACTATAAATTAGTAATTTTTAGTATGCATAAATAATTCACTCTATAAATTCTCAAAATTCTCATATTGGAGAGATGGCCGAGAGGCTGAAGGCGCTCCCCTGCTAAGGGAGTATGGAGTTAAAAGCTCCATCGAGGGTTCGACTCCCTCTCTCTCCGCCATACAAGTATTTTTTAGATAAATTAAATAATTACAAACTTGCTACAAAACTCTGTCCCTCAGTCAGTCCCCACGCCATAACTACTCCACAATTATGGCAAAAATCCTGCCATAACTACCATACACAGAATTAAGGCTATTGGTTGCTTTTCTTTCTATCAGTAGCACCTAAAAGCCCATCGTAGAGGGATCTTGAGCCTCCCTACGGGTATCACCGCCGATACCTCATTATCTTTCTTCGTCCTTCAATGCCAGCCACCAATCACCACCATCGCATCGTCAATGGTGGAAGTTTTCTATTGCTTATCATTTTCAAAAAATTAGCCAATCATATTGGGGCAATTTGGTACTTTATCCATCACTATAATGCCGCGCTTCCTTTAATCTTCCATGAAATCGTATAGATTAGAGCACTATAGCTAAAGCACCATAAAATGAACATGCCATACCACAGATCTTGCAGATGGTTGCTATCTTCCGGGTTCTAGCAGATATCCATTTTATGGTTGTTTAGCTCTATCGAACAATTAAATACAGAATAGAGCCTACGAAGACAATAAAACAAGGAAACTTGTATCCGATTTCAAAATGGAACCTGTAGTTCCTCCAAAAAAATAGGACTGTAAAATGGAAATATGATAAAAAACCATATAAAAAAGAAATTTAGAATTTTAGGAGTTACGCAGTTAAATTATTAATAATTTGACTTATATGAAACTAATAAAATAGTTATTACACAATTTTGGTGAGAATTTTTTCATGGACATCATATTTATTCATGATTTACGGATCGAGACCATCATTGGAGTTTTCGATTGGGAACGACGGATTAAGCAAGTAGTAATTATTGATCTTGACATGGCTTGTGATATTAGATCCGCAGCCACTACAGATTGCATTGGCCATGCCCTCGATTATAACGCTGTGGCCATGCGTCTTATCGCTTTTGTAGAAGGCAGTGAATTTCAACTCGTAGAAACATTAGCCGAGCGTATCGCTATAATTTTACTTGCAGAATTCCACATCCCTTGGGTTCGTGTGCGTGTTAATAAGCAAGGAGCGGTGGGTAGTGCAAGAGATGTCGGAGTTATCATTGAACGTGGCGCGATTTAGCGGTTTGATTACTCATTACAGGTAAAACCAATTTATTCTTTGTTAATTCTTTGATGAAGATTCCCTTAACTGTTTAAGAAAAGAAGAGGTAACCATTCCAACAGCACTACCCACAAGTGACATGGCGCAAGATAGGATTGAAGATCCGATCATGTAACTTATGCTAATGGGTGGTGCCACTCCGCTGGCCATGAATCCCACCGAAGGGGCGATGCTTACCATGGCTCCAGCCGATGCTCCGGCAACGCATCCAATGACTAATGAATCTGCGCTGACAAAATTTTCTCCACGACGAATGAGTAGGATAGTTTCTTGAACCGCTTCGCTTACGGGGCCAATTAAAAGTAACATCATTTCATTTTCAATAATGTAAGCGTGTGCTGGCATCATGAATATACATTCAATAATAAAAATTAACGATATTAATAGTTCACGTTTTATCATTATTTACTCAAATTTTTATTATTTTTGCGGCGTCCTTAATTTTTAATATGATTAATAAACCACGCTGTAAAAATAGCTACCGCGCTACTCGCGGAGCCTACGCCACACCCCATTCCCGTTAAAGTGCCCAATAAACTAAAACTCTCATGAATACCAATTCCCGTGGCTAATGAACCCGCAAGTGGAATACTCGCCACTAAAATGCCAGCGGCGGCACCAGCGGTACAGCCAATAATAATAGTATCAACACTAACAAAATAATCATCACGCTCTTCTTTACGCTCTTCTTTCTTGGTTTCTAGCGAAGATATTGGTTTAGTCATTAATATTTCTTGGCCAATGAATTTGGAATTCGTCGAAATAGTATGTCCGTTTATGTAGAAGCCATCATCTGTTTCAAATGAATAAACATTTAATACCCTACCTAACAAGACAAGCGCTATAAAAAAATGATGTGATGGATGTATGTGCATTGAAGCGAGCCAAGAAAGGAATTATAAGGCATGAACCAAAACAGCAATGCGTCGGAGTAATGCTGAAACTAATCGACTACGCATTAAGGGGCGAACTCAAAAATAGCACTCTGGTTAGTTATTCAGCAAGAAAGCCGCCACGTTCAAGTTGATCGTGGCGGCTTTGCCAGCCTGGGCGTTTAACCGACTAAGATGCTACTGAACGGAATAACCCTGAGTATATTGATTATTGCCGTCGCTGGACTCGGGAGTTTCGCACCAGCTATCGACGAAGGCACGCAGGGTTTTTTCTTCCGCCGCGCCTGCCGCTAGAGAGACGGTGACGGTTTTCGAGGCGCCTGCCCCCAGGACGCCAACATCCAAATATTTATCACCAGCAGCGCCACATTCCTGGCTCGTGGATTGATTGGCCCAGATTTCCAGGAAACCAGCCGCAGCACTCATGGTTCCCTGGTTTTTGATGGTCACCGCCGCGTTGAAGGTACCATTTTGCGTCGGGCTGCCCGGACTCAGGATGACCCGCGTAACCACGAAATCCGGCGAATCGATCACCCGATATTGCCTGGTGAATTGATTGTTGCTCTCGTTGGATTCCGCGATGGCGCATTCACTGTCGATGAAGGCCCGCAATGATTTGACGCCCCGCACGCCCGATGGTAATCCCGTAATGGTCAGGGTTTTACTGGCTCCGGCATCCAATGCACCCACCGCCACGGATTGATTGCCGCCGGCACCGCATGTCGCGGCGGTTGTCCTGTTCGACCACACCGTCAGTTGTCCACCATCCCCGGCGACCGTTCCCTGATTTTTGACGGTCACGCTGGCCGTCAATGCTCCGCTGGCCTTTGGTGCAGCAGGGTCGATCACGATGTCCGTGATCACCAGGTCAGGTCCCTTGAAGGTCGCGGTCACCGTCTTGTTGGCGGTCATGCTTACCACGCATGTTGATTTCCCCGAGCATCCTCCACCCGACCAGCCCATGAAGGTTGAACCCATAATCGGCGTGGCGGTCAGCGTGACGCTGGTATTGCGCGCGTAACGTTCCGAGCAGTCAACCCCGCAATCAATGCCTGCGGGATTGCTCGTTACCATGCCCTTGCCGGACTTGAGGACCAGCAGAGAATAAGTAACGGGATTGAATGTTGCAGTCACGCTCTTTTCGGCGTTCATGGTTATCGCGCAGGTTCCTGTTCCCAGGCAGTTGTCGCCGCCCGACCATCCGTCGAATCTGGAACCGGAAGCCGCCGTGGCCGTGAGAATTGCCGTGGTACCGGAAGTGTAATTTTCGCTACAGTCCACACCACAATTTATACCCGCTGGATTACTGCTAACGGTCCCATTTCCCGATCCCGATTTGGTAACGGTAAGTGGATAGTTGGCACCTTCTTGATAAAGTTCCTGGATTTCGGATTCTGAGAGGGCACGGTTGTAGATGCGGATATCATCTATTATGCCATTAAAATATTGTGAGCTTTCATTTTTTCCAATAAAAAGAGATTGAGAAGTATTCCATATACAAAAAGATAATTGTTTATCTGTATATTTATTACCATTTATGTATAAAGCTATATACCCTGTAGTATAATCATAACGACCAACAATAAAATACCATTTATTTGTTGAAATTGCACTATCGATAAATGTTGGCTCATCAGATAATCCGAAAAAGATTTTTCCACTTGAAATCCCAAGAATATATTGATCATCCTCAGCTCCACCAGGACCCCATTTATTAACTATTCCACCATCATTATTTGCTTTTACCCATGCAGCAATACTTAAACCAATACACCCGTTTATATTGATGGTATTTGAATTGTTAACATAAATCAAATCTGATGTACCATTAAAACTATAAGCACTATCTGTATTTCCGAACCTATCTGTTGTTAAGGTTGCACCATGCACAGTACCATTATTATCATTACCACTTTCATCATTTGCATTTCCATTAAATGGATAATAGGCCATAAGACCATCGGTTAAATTAGCCATGGTAATCTGAGGAACAGCTAAAAATATGCACAACAACATCCAAATAAAAATTGAATAAATGCTTAGTCGAGAATTATGACAAGCTGTGTGCGATGTGCGATGTGCGATGTGCGATGTGCGATGTGCGTATTCATTTTTCAAACCCTCAATTATAAAGCATCCAAGTTTTTAAGAAACCTCACCTTTTCGGGTCGAGATAATTGATAAATTTTATCAACAAATTATTCTCAATAAATTTCTAAAAATTGATATTAGTAACTTCGGAAGGATGATTGTCAATATATTTTTGAAGATATAAAAAAATAAATCCGAATTTTATGAAAACACACTAAGAGTTACGCAGTTGAATTTGTAACTCTATACAGGATTGAATTTTTTCTGTCATTCTGCGCGGAGGGCGCGTGAGCGCACGTAGTCGCAGAATTGCGGAATCTCTATAGTAGATGGATTCTGCGACTCCGCTTCGCTGCGCGCAGAATGACTTCAATTTTCAACTGCGTAACTCCTAACTCAAGTTGCTACCTATTTGCCTTTCTCCCCTCTCCCTTTGGGAGAGGGGC
>CAUYTW010000060.1 GCA_963575715.1 Gammaproteobacteria bacterium
TGAGTCGCTGCCAGTCGATAGTCAGACCGGCGACATGAAGTGCCCCCAAGGCTCGGTGGAGTTGGTCAAGGCCACCGGCTCTACGGCGTAGTGAACCGGTGACTACCGCGTTCGCTCCGGCGGCCTCGGTAATGGGCAGTGCCAAGATGGGGTGTCCGCCCTGTTCCACAAAGACCCCATAGCCGTCCTCTACCAGGGCTGCTAGAGCCTGATCGAAGCGTACTGAGTCACGCAGGTTACGTCGCCAGTAGTGCGCGTCCAATGTCGTCCCGGATACAGCTCCGCCGGTGACTGCGGAGTAAAAGGGAATATTGGTCTCTTGGGGGACGAGATTGGCCAAGCCCGCAGTCAGGGCGTCGAGGATGCCGTCCATCTGGGCGCTGTGGGCGGCAAAGCCGATTTGCACCCGGCGGCAGTGGATGCCCTCGGCAGTCAAGGCTGTTTCTAGGGCTTCAATGGCTGCACGATCCCCGGAGATGACCCCGCTGTTAGGGGTATTGATTACACCAATCGCAAGTGCTTCGCCCCAAGGCGCGATGCGTTCAGCCAGCGCCGCAGACGGAAGCGATACCGAGAGCATGGCCCCGTCGTGAGGAATACCCGCAATAAGTCGGCCCCGTAGGGCCACCAGTCGGGCACCGTCATGTAAAGATAGGGCGCCAGCGACCACGGCGGCAGCGATTTCGCCGACGCTGTGGCCGACCACTGCCGCAGGCTTGATGCCAAGGTCGCGCCAGGCGGCGGCCAGGGCGATCCCCATGGCAAAGAGGCAGGGCTGGAGCACGTCGATGCGCTCCAGCGGCGGACATTCGTCGTCTGAATCACCCCGCAACACCGCCCGCACCGACCAACCGGTATGAGGGAAAAGAGCGGCATTGCAGGCGTCGATGGCGGCGGCGAAGGCGGAAGATTCCTCAAGCATCGCCCGGCCCATCCCGAACCATTGGCTGCCATGTCCAGGGAAGACGAAGACCATGCCGCCGAGGGGATGGGTCTGCCCGGTGGTGATCCTGGGATGGGGCTGGCCCGCAGCCAAGGCTAAAAGGGCCTCCCGGGTCTGGGAGATGTCGTCCGCTTGAATGGCGGCCCGCTGGGTCAGGTGGCTACGATGCAGCGCGGTGGTACGGCGCAGGTCATCATGGTTGACCTCGGGATGGGCGGTGAGCCAGTCGGCCCAGCGTCGGGCCTGGGCCTTCAGGCCGTCTAAGTCACGCCCGGAGAGCAGTAGTGGCAAAGTGGACGCTAGAGGCGTAGCGGTTGGCGGGTCGGTGACTGGGGCCTCTTCGAGGATGAGATGGACATTGGTGCCGGATATGCCGAAGGATGACACCGCTCCACGGCGCGGCTGGGTCCCGTGGGGCCAGGGCCACGGCTCGGCGTTGACTGTGACCGCCAGTGCCTCCCAGTCAATGTGAGGGTTGAGGGGCTGGGTATGGGGAGTAGCCGGGAGGGTTTCATGCTGGAAGGCCGCTAGAAGGCGCGCTACCCCAGCCAATCCTGCGGCCGCCTCCAAATGGCCAACATTTGGCTTAATGGTACCGAGGACCAAGGGGATCTCGCGCTCCGGGCCATAGACCGCTGCCAGGGCATTGACCTCAATGGGATCGCCCAAGGCGGTGCCGGTCCCATGGCATTCGATGGTATCGATCTCAGTCGGACGTAAGCCCGCGTCGGCCAAAGCGGCACGGATAACCAGCTGCTGACTGGGGCCGTTGGGGACAGTGATGCCGCTACTCGCCCCGTCGTGGTTCATGGCGCTGCCGACAATAACCCCCAGGATGGGGCGACCGGCGGTTTGGGCTAAAGCGAGTCGTTGTAGAACCAGGGTAATGGCACCTTCGCCCCGACCATAGCCGTCTGCTGCCGCCGAGAAGGTCTTGGAGTGTCCATCAGGGGCCAATGCCTGGGCTCCGGAGAGGGCCACAAAACCACCAGGCCCCGCCATGACGCTCACCCCGGCGGCCAAGGCCAAGTCGCATTCCCCGTTACGTAAGGCACGGGTTGCCAGATGCAGTGCCACCAGGGAGGAGCTGCAGGCGGTATTGACCGCCAAGGCCGGTCCTTGCAGACCCAAGGTATAGGCCAAACGACCGGCGGCAAACGAGGTGTCTCCCCCGGTGATGCTATAGACGTCGCCGGAATCAGCTACATATTCGCACGGGCCGATGCCGACGAAGACCCCGGTTTGGGAGTCGGTCAAGCCCTTGGGGGCAATCCCGGCCCGCTCCAGGGCCTCCCAGGTGGTCTCCAAGAGCAAACGTTGTTGCGGATCCAGGTGTTTGGCTTCCCGGGGGCTAATGCCAAAGAAAGCGGCATCGAAGCCGGCGACATCGTCGAGTAAGGCCGCGTTACATACGTAACTACGCTGCGGGGTCTGGGGGTCTGGATGGTACCAAGGCTCGATTGCAAAACGGGTGATCGGTATGGGGCGCACCGCGTCTTGACCCGACGCCAACAGCGTCCATAGGGCGTCCAGATCCGCAATCATCGTGGGCAGGCGCAGCCCGATGCCGATGATGGCGATTGGTATAGTCGGTGTTTCATGCACTTTCCTCAATTCATCGCGCAATCGCCTGATTTCTCCCAGACTTTGTCGAAGTAATATCGATTGGCGTTCAGAAATCATGGCTTACCCCGAGTTCGCTTTCTAAAATATTCATTAAGTCCTCATCATTTTGTGATGCAACGTCTATGTCAGGCACATCATTCGAGTCATCCGGTTGGGACATGAGCAGATTAAGCAGACCACTTTCTCGCACGGCTGAAATCGAAATTTTAGTCAGCTTGCGTCGAATCGCGGCATCGCTCCAAGTCTGATCGGAAGGTGGAGCAACTTGCTGGAGGATGAATCGCGTCAGACGTTCGATGCTGGGATAATCCAACACCAGGGTCGCGGGCAATGTGAGTCCAGTCTCCGTCATCAGCAGATTGCGGAGTTCAACCGCCATGAGCGAATCGAGACCCAAATCGGTGAAGCCGGTGGTGGGATCAAGCCGACCTGTGTCGGAATGACCGAGCACGACGGCTGTAGCGGAGGCTACTATCCGCCGGACAGCGGTCAATCGCTCTACCTTGGGTAGCGTGGTCAAGGCATGGGTTGATACCGCGTCGATATGCCTCTTAGGGCGACGTTTGGACACCAAGCTCGCCCACAAGGGCGACAGTGACTCTTGGCGGGCAAGTTGGGCCGTATCTAAGTGCATGGGTACTAACAACGCCTCGGGGCGGCCCAGCGCCGCATCAAGCAGCGTAAGCCCCGCATCGACTGATAGCGGTGCAAAACCCGTGCGGACCCTGCTTATTGGGTCATTGGCATACACAGCAAACGATGTTAGAAACCGATGATTTATCCCAGAATGCCGTAATAGATTGGGCCAGTGAATCGGAGTCACCGCAACATGCGAGCTTGCTAAAGACCACAGGTGGGTTAATAGTGCCTTCCCTTGGTTCGGGGCAATCACTCCAAATCCTTGTTTCTCGAAGTGTGTACGGTCATGATTGATGTACATCGCGGCGGCTCCGATATCGGACCACGCTCCCCATGCAATACTTAATCCTACCTGGTGCCGCTGTCGACAATGATGAGCCAATGCATCCAAAAAAGTGTTGGCTGCCGCATGGTTGGCTTGACCACGAGCGCCAAACAGACCGGCAACGGATGAATAGAGAACAAAAAAATCCAGATCATGATCTTTGGTCCACTGGTAGAGATTCCATACCCCCATCATCTTGGGGCCAAGTACATGGCGAAAGCGTTGCCAATCCATTTGCAAAAATGCAGCATCGTCAACTATTCCGGCGGAATGAATAATCCCGCGCAATGGGTACTCGATTTTGGCGATGGCCGCTGCAACCTCTGCGCTCTTCGCAACATCTGCCTGGACTGTTGTTATTCGAGCACCTAGAGTACTGAGACGCGCCAGTTGTGCCTGCGTTTCTGGTGTGGGTTGAGTGCGATTCATCAGCACCAGATGTCTTGCCCCTTGTTCAACCAGCCATTCGGCAGTCAATAAACCTAATCCACCGCTACCACCAACGATCAGATAGCAGCTATCTGCGCGTATGGTTACCTTGGGTTGTTTTGCCGGTTCGGCTAGAGAACAAGTACCCAAGCGTGCAATGTAGCGTTTGGCTCCACGCAATGCGACCTGACCTTCCGTTTGTTTCTCAGCTTGCGCACTCAGAATTTCGGCTACTAATGCCGGCACTTGCTCGCTCGTGCTGTGGGCCTCCCCGAGATCAAGCAAAATAGGACGCAGTTCCGGGTGTTCCAGGGCAAGCGTACGTCCCAATCCCCATAAGGCCGCTTGTGCAAAACCGCTGCAGGTATCTTGTTCATCAACGGCTTGAGCACCGTGAGTGACGAGCCACAAAGGTAGGGCACTGTAACGACTACGTAGCATTGCCTGTACTAGATACAAGGTTGTCGCACAACTAGAAAAAGCGACGTTTTCTAGCTCGTCCAGGGTGATTGGTGGCTGTTCGTTCAAACTCCACAGGTGGATCAGTCCCGCCAAGGTGGGCAAGGTATCAAGTAGTCGTGCGTAATCATCAGGCTTGTGTGGGTCGATATAGAACAAATTCCCATCGTGATGAAACGCTGTTCCTGCAAAGACGAAAATGGTCTTACCGCCATGAGTACCGAATGATTGGGTGAGTGCTTCTACAAGGTCGAGACGCCCTGCTGGGGCTAAAATGGCCCAAGTCTGTATCGTGGGGATGGCCATTGTGCTCTGCGCCAGGATGATCGCATCACCGAATTGCGGATGCACCACCGCTGCTGTGGCTGCAAAGCCACGGCGTTTCAGCAGAGTCTGCCATTGTTCGGCAGTCAACAATGGATGATTGGGGCGTAGTGCCAGGTCCTGGAAACGCCACCAGCCATCGGTCAAACCAAAGGTCAGATCCACCCAAGCACAAGGCTGCGTAGTCTCCAATAGCAACAACATCCCGGTCGGCTTGAGTAAGGTTTGCACATGGGCCAGCGCCTGAACCAAATCTTTGGTGGCGTGGAGCACGTTGGCGGCAATAATGAAATCACATTGATGTGGGGCAAAACCTTGCGCCATGGGATCTTGTTCAATGTCCAAGCTCCGATAGTCGATGAAGGAAAAATCAGCAAAGGTTGCTTGTGCTTGGTTTAACAGCCCTAACCCAATATCTGTGTAAACATATTTTGTTCGTGTCTTTGGCAACAAGGGAAGCAAAGCGGCCGTTGTTCCCCCCGTGCCCGCACCAATCTCAAGGATACGAATTCCCTGTGTGGTCGGCAGAGATTCAATGATCCGCGCCATAACCTCCGCTACCAGATGATTCATTATCTGTGCGCTTGGCGCATTTCGATAAATTTGGTTGACTAAACTGGTATCTCCGCCAGGGAAGAGCAGTTCCAGTGGCGCTTGGGTACCGCGCAATACCTCAGCAAGATGAGTTCCGCACCGTTCCAACAAAGTCAGAGAGGCATCTTGCGAATCATTGGCGATGGTCACTTTGTCTATTGGATCGAATTCTCGTACTACCACCCACTGCTCGGCCTCTTGGTGGACATATCCTGCCTCCGCCAAGATCCCTAACATGCGTTGCAATAACCGGCGGTAAAAAGGAAGAATCGCTAATTGAGTTTCAAGTTGTATCGTGGTCCAACGCGCTCCTTGTCGGCCACGCAAGCCAAGTCGAAACAGCGCGGCCAGAATGTAGGCAATACTCCATTTATTGAGTGGTTCCTCTACGCCACGAACTATCGATAGATCAAGTTGTTCATCTTGTTCATCCATGTGAGCAATCAGTTGTTCTTCGAGTGTGCTCACACAAGGCATATATTCCGGACTAAGGCTAAACGATACTTGTCTCTCCCATTCCAGTTTGTAGAGCCAATTTTTCCAAGGCGTCTGTTGTTGATTATCAATCTGTAGTTGATTATCAAGGTGAGCCCAATCAAATGCCAAATTAATCCCCGGCAGCCCCTGGGCGCGGCGTTCGGCCGCCAAGGCGTCGAGGAAGGTATTGGCTGTTGCATAGTTGGCCTGCCCTGGGGTGCCGATAACCCCTGATACAGACGAAAAAAGCACGAATGCCGATAGTTCCAAGTCCTGAGTCAATTGGTGGAGGTGCCAGGCCCCGTCGATCTTGGGACGCAGCACCCGAGCCAGGCGTTCGGAGGTCAAGGCATTCAAGATGCCGTTGTCGAGCAGCTCCGCGAGGTGAAAAATAGCGCGCGGTGGATGTGCCGCGAGCAGTGCGGCGACCTCGGCGCGTACCGCGATGTCACAGGCATGGAGGATGACCGTCTCAGCCCCACGGGCGCGCAGATCAGCCACGTACTCGGCGGCGCCAGGGGTATCGACGCCTCGGCGAGAGGTCAAAATTAAGTGTCGTACCCCATGGGTAGTGACCATGTGTCGGGCCAGTGCCAGGCCCAACTCGCCTAGGCCCCCGGTAATCAGGATCGGGCCGTGAGGATCGAACCTGCGCGGGGTTTGCAGTATCAGTTTGCCAATATGACGGGCTTTGAACATCCGGGTGAACGCCTGGCGCGCTTGGCGCAAGTCGTATACCGAACGGGGCAGCGGCTGCAGCACCCCGGTATGAAACCCATCGACCCATTGCCGCAGCAGTCCCTGGATGGCGTCGGCCCCGATGTCAGCCAGATCGAATGCCTGGTATACGACTCCGGGATGGGCTGTCCGCACCGCCTCTGGGGTGCGCGGATCGGTTTTACCCAGCTCGATGAATCGACCCCCACGGGGGAGCAAGCGAAAAGATGCGTCGATAAACTCACCGGCCAGGGAGTTGAGTACGACGTCAACCCCAGCACCAGCGGTGGCCGTCAGAAATGCCGGTTCAAAATCCACTGAGCGGGAATTGGCGATATGGTCAGCATCGATCCCCATGGCCTGTAAAATTGGCCATTTGTTGGGACTAGCGGTGGCAAATACCTCGGCCTTACGGGAACGGGCGATCTGAATGGCCGCCATCCCTACCCCACCGGTGGCGGCGTGGATCAACACCCGTTCCCCAGGTTGTAGCCGCGCCAATTCCACTAAACCATATATGGCGGTTAGAAAGACCAGAGGGATCCCCGCAGCGTCGATAAAGGATAATCCATCCG
>CAUYTW010000061.1 GCA_963575715.1 Gammaproteobacteria bacterium
CTTCAACCGCTATGAATATTGTGCGTAGCCAAATTGTAAAAAAACTTCCTGATGCTCAAGAAACATTTGGCTATCTCACTAAAGCCATTCGACAGCGGCAAGAACTAGAAAAAACTCATTGCACAGACGCTTTTGTAATTGCAGGCGGAGAGTCACAAAAACGTTGCAACTCTTTGCAGCTATTTTTTAAGAGAAAAAATAATCGATCTCTTCAACTGAATCGAATTGGATTTAAGCCATCGATCAGAAAACAGAGGTACGCCATTCAACCTCATGATTTAGTACGATATACGGATAGGATCTATCGTGCGGTGGGTATTCAAAACAAAGGTGCCTATCTAAAGATGACCGACGGTTCTAAACCTTTAGTGAAGCGTATTGATCACGTTCATGTTATTTATCATCAAAAAACGTTGATTGATGCTTGATGGACTACAGAAATTATTCAAAAAGGCAGTGATTCATCCCCGCAACGCTACGCGATTGCGGGGTTTTCTCGCCTAAAGATTTATAAATCTTCGGCGTGGAAACACCTGGATCCCGAAGGGTCGAGGGAAGAAACGCTGCCTTTGGTGTTGGAACAAAAGCTAGCCAAAATTAGATACCGGTCTTTCCCGGCTGTCAGCCCTTACGGCCGCAAGTGACGCACACCTTGCGGTGTGGCCTTCTTCGCTAAGATTGCAACGCATTCGGTCTTGCGAACTTGACGACAAACCGTTTCGTTCTCCACTGGATTGTCTGCATTTGCCGCTTTCAGTGCTTGGGTTTGCTTGTCTGTTGACAGGCAGGAGGAAGAGCACCAAGGTAAGTCTTTTATTTCGTTACAACGTAGCTACGATATTTTGTGGTTTAAGCTGGTCAAGTAGGGATTTATAATTTTTATCTCACAAGTCCCTCGATCTCGTAGGGTCGATGGGTTCTTGACATATCCACGGATGAATTCCTTGATAACAAAAAATTCTCCTTTGGTCAGGCATTTCCATGAAATTTTGTTCTGGCCGATTCAGGTTATCTCCAACCAAGATTCCGTTATTAATGGGAATCATTGGACACTTCTCAAGGAAATTACCGCAAATAATCCCTGGGAAGAAACACCCAGCATATTTAGCGAAAATCCTCATACCTTTAAGGAACAATATTATAAGGAATTTGTAACTTTTCTTCCTTATGTACAAAGATTTTTATACGGAGAAAATTCTGGAGCAACCGGCTATGGTAATTCACCCATTCGGGTATTTCGTCATCGTGAAGTTTTCCAGGTTCGTTTGATACCCAATGAAAAAACATCAGCTCTAACTTTGTTGGTAAAACAAGCCAATCTGTTATTTTTTTACGATATTGACATTATCATTCTCGTGATCGAAATCGTCGGTCATGATTTACCATTATCTGTGGCGCAGGAAATTTTGTTCAAATTTGGACGAACCTATCCCGCATTTTGGGAGCAAAATGGCCAAGCGGGACAATGTTTTTATCGTGTCGAATGGCTCGGAGAGGATGGTCGGACACTTGCAAGCTCTGATTATGATTGTCGAGAGAAATATCTCGATAGCGTTGGAAAATATCGCTCACCGGCCATTGCTAGACACTGGGAATATTTATTGCTTCCTCTTGTCCTTCATCAATCAGATATTTCCGGATTATTACGTTATCGGCAGATAGAATACCATCGTATGCCCATAATGGCTTATTTGACTGTAGACAATCCACGAGAATTGACCCGTGCTGATTTTGTGCGTTTGGCGTTGGTAACTCGACCTGGAGATTCAAATCAATTACCATATTCCGCAGAATCATTAATCGATTTCGAGAAAAAATATTGTTACGATCGTTTCTGGGATCCTCATGCCGATCACGAGATGCTTAACAGTCGTTATTTATGTTGTGGTCATGCGTTTCATCTGGTCGGACCAGCAAGGGATTCATTTTTTATTGATCCAGAAATAGGTTTGCTAGGTCAGTTTCGTCATCAATATTTTTTGATGTGTCTAATTCCACATTTTCATAAGGCCGCTTTGCATTTATTTTCAGAACAGTTAATTACGTCAATTAGTCATCTTGATATCTATCAGACTGAGTCGTTAAAACAGTTCAAGCGTGATATCCGTAAAATTCTTTCTGCTTTTTTACGTTTTACGCATCGCTACTGGTTCCACGAGGTTTCCAACCAGGCACAGGCACGAGATTTGTTCAAAATGTTGACCGATCAATTAGGGACGGATCAAATCTATCGTGATATTAGTGACGCGGTTCGAGAAATGAATCAATTTTTGGAAAGTGACGATCTCAGGCGGCAAGCGGAAACTGTGGTGCGACTAACCGTCGTGATGACACTCAGTATTATCGGAACAATCACGACTGGTTTTTTAGGAATGAATCTATTGGACGCCGTTAGTAACTCGTTTTTGGAGAAAATTGCTTTGTTTTTCATCGTGATGATCCCGAGCGCGGGGCTAACTTTATACACCGTTGCGAGATCTAAGACTCTTGCGGAATTTTTAGATGTTTTATCCAATGAGCGTCTACGCTGGCATGGTAAAGTGATTTCCTTGACTTCCATCCTGGAAAGCCGCGCCAAATATCCCGGACAATAATCATTTAGAAAATGTTGAGCTTATTTTTTCAACAACTTAACTTCTAGTAAATCACTCCACTACGTTGGTTAGGTCACCTGCCTGCCGGCAGGCAGATGACACCACACTGGGATGCTCCTCAAGTCCCCTGCGCTGTCGCTGTGCGTTAAAAGACCGGGCAACGGTCGATGCGTTCAGTGTAAAAAGCCTTTCCAACATTAGCGAAGAGGATCTACGAATTTCGTCCGATTTTCGGTTTACCGGCATGAAAAACCGGACTCTCGAATTTCATCCTCGCAACGCTGCACGATTGTAGGGGTTTTTTCGCCACCTTCTTTTTATAAAGAATTCACAAGCCCCTTGAGCCAGAAGAATCAATTGGTTATTGACGACATTCCTTTTCAATCGTCGCTTCCGTTTGTTTGATCAATGAATTACGCTCGTCGTCATCAATGCGACGATATTCTCCTTGAGCATCCTTGACCGCTACCCTGGGAGAGTTATGCAGGCTTTCCAGGCGAGTCCGCGCCTCCGCGCAACGACGCGCACGTGCGTCACTTTCCTCACGTTTCGCCTGAATCTTGAGTTGTTCCTCTTGCGCCTTAGCGCGAGCTTCGTTATCCATTGCGGAGTCCTTACGCAGTTTATCGACAATCTCTTCTGCCTGTTCGGGGCTAACACCGGGAGACACTTTAGGAACAATTACTTGAGCATTACCGTGTTTAGGAGGATCTTGAGTGTAGTGGGTTAGTCCAGCCGAATCTATCCATTTATAAATAGGGGCGGCAGATATCATTATTGGGAAAATGAACAACAATAAAATGATTGCACGCATCACAGATTTCCGTCATGGTTCAGGATGGGACGTGGGTCATGTGTCGACATGGGTTTCTTTTTCTTAATATAATCGCTTAATATTATATCAATTTGAACGTTTTTTCTGGGGAGAGTTCGCGTGGAATTAACAGGTGCCGAAATCTTCGTTCGTTGTCTCATCGAAGAAGGTGTCGAGTACGTATTCGGGTATCCCGGCGGTGCTGTTCTTAACCTTTATGACGCATTTTACCAGCAAAATCAGGTAAAGCATGTTCTGGTCCGTCACGAGCAGGGAGCGACTCACGCCGCCGATGGTTATGCCCGCGCCACAGGTCGCGCGGGTGTGGTACTGGTAACCTCCGGTCCGGGAGCGACAAACGCGGTTACCGGCATCGCTACCGCTTATCTCGATTCTATCCCGTTAGTAATATTCACCGGTCAGGTGCCTACTCCTTTAATCGGCAATGATGCCTTCCAGGAGGTCGACGCGGTAGGCATTACACGCCCCTGTGTTAAACACAATTTTTTAGTCAAGGATGTGAAAGACCTGGCGGATACCATTAAAGAGGCTTTTTACATTGCAACTACTGGCCGTCCCGGCCCGGTGGTGGTGGATATTCCCAAAGATGTCACCAGCAAGCGGATCGAATTTTACTATCCCAAAAAAATCCACATCCGGTCTTACAATCCGGTGACCCAAGGTCATCCGATACAGATCAAGAAGGCGGTAAATCTCATGCTATCAGCCCGGCGCCCGGTGTTTTATACCGGCGGCGGGGTAATTCTAGGTAATGCTGCTGCACGGCTCACTGAATTAACCCGAATGCTGGGTTTTCCAATTACCAATACGTTAATGGGTCTTGGGGGATATCCTGGTACCGATCCGCTATTCTTGGGAATGCTGGGAATGCACGGAACTTACGAGGCCAACTTAGCAATGCATCACTGTGATGTTCTTATCGCGGTTGGTGCTCGCTTCGATGACCGCGTTACTGGAAATATCGCTAAATTTTGTCCTCAGGCCCAAATTATTCATGTCGATGTTGATCCTTCCAGTATTTCCAAGAATGTCAAAGTGGATATTCCCATTGTTGGGCATTGCGACCAGGTACTTGCTGAGATGATTCATCATCTCCGCGCCAATGAGGCACGTTCGGACTCTGCGGCGCTCGCGCGATGGTGGGAACAAATCAAGGAGTGGCGTGCCATGGATTGCCTAAAGTATGACCGAAACGCTACTACCGTCATTAAGCCCCAATATGTTTTGGAAAAATTCTATCAACTGACGGATGGTCAGGCGTTCGTGACTTCCGACGTGGGTCAGCATCAAATGTGGGCCTCCCAGTTTTATAAATTTGACCTCCCACGGCGGTGGATCAATTCCGGTGGATTAGGAACCATGGGCTTCGGTCTACCGGCGGCAATCGGTGTCCAGCTCGCTTATCCGAATGCAACCGTGGCGTGTGTTACGGGTGAGGGTAGCATCCAGATGTGTATTCAGGAGCTATCAACCGCCAAGCAATACCGAACCCCAATTAAGATTATTAATCTTAATAACGGTTATTTAGGAATGGTGCGTCAATGGCAGGAATTCTTTTATAGTAATCGTTATTCTCAATCCTGCTTAGAGAATTTGCCAGATTTCGTCAAGCTCGCCGAGGCTTATGGTCATGTTGGGATTCAGGTTACCCGCCCTCAAGATGTGGAAGGAGCGTTACGAGAAGCACTGGCTATGAAGGATCGTCTGGTATTCATGGATTTCTTAACCGATAAAACCGAAAATGTTTATCCCATGATTCCGGCGGGTGCCGGTCAAAATGAAATGCTTTTGGTGTAATTACCCTTCCGAGTATAACTATGCGGCATATCATTTCTCTGTTGCTGGAAAACGAAGCGGGTGCCCTATCTCGCGTAGCGGGATTATTCTCGGCGCGGGGGTACAATATCGAATCATTGACTGTTGCTCCCACTGAAGACGGTACCTTATCGCGTTTAACCCTGGTTACGCGGGGTTCTGATGATATCATTGAACAGATTACCAAACAGTTAAATAAACTTATCGATGTAGTCAAGCTGATGGACCTTTCTAGCGGTCCCCATATTGAACGTGAAATCATGTTGGTCAAAATTCGCGCCCTGGGATCGGCACGAGAGGAGATTAAACGTCTGGCTGATATATTCCGTGGTCATATCGTGGATGTGACGTCCGGAAGTTTTATTGTTGAACTTACGGGTAATGGTGAAAAACTCGATGCCTTTCTCGATTCGCTTGAACGTGGTTCAATTGTTGAGGTTGTACGCTCCGGTGTATCTGGAATTGCTCGAGGTGATAAAAGCCTGGGAGGCAATCTTTAGAGCAACGATTCGACCTTCATCGTGGTTGACAATCAAAATAATGTATCTGACAGCTTTAATAACGTGTTAACTGGACCTTGCAATTAACTGATTTATCCCACCCATCAATTGAAGAAAGAAGACCTGCAATTAACTTGTGATTGAAAAATCGTTTTCTTTCTCCCTAGTCCAAAGCCAGGGATTTTTCGGAGACTTTGATGAACATTTATTATGAAAAAGACGCTGACCTTTCGATTATTCGTGGCATGAAAGTAGCCATCATTGGTTATGGCTCGCAAGGCCATGCCCATGCTAATAACCTACAGGATTCGGGAGTAAAGGTGGTAGTGGGACTTCGTCCGGGTTCCAACTCAGCGCGCAAGGTTGAAGCAGCGGGGCTTACCGTGAATTCGGTGTCCGAGGCGGCGGCCAGTGCGGATTTGATCATGATCCTTGCACCTGATGAACACCAAGCCACTATTTATCAAGAACAAATTCTGCCTTTTCTGCAACAAGGCAGTGCGCTTGCGTTTGCCCACGGTTTCAATATTCACTTTGGTCGTATTGAACCGCGCTCCGATCTTGATGTCATCATGATTGCCCCAAAGGGGCCAGGTCACCTGGTACGTTCAACTTATACCCAAGGTGGCGGAGTACCGAGTCTTATCGCCGTTCATCAAGATGCATCCGGTCGTGCGCGGGATATCGCTCTCTCCTATGCCGCAGCCAACGGTGGTTGTCGCGCAGGGGTGATTGAAACCACCTTCCGCGAAGAAACCGAGACTGACCTTTTTGGCGAGCAAGTCGTACTTTGTGGCGGCCTTACCGCGCTCGCGCAGGCAGGTTTCGAGACCCTCGTCGCGGCTGGCTATGCCCCGGAAATGGCATATTTTGAATGCTTCCACGAACTCAAACTCATCGTGGATTTGATGTATCAAGACGGTATCGCCAATATGCGTTATTCAATTTCCAATACTGCCGAATACGGTGATTTGACGCGCGGCCCACGAATCATCACCGAGGAAACTCGCGCGGAAATGCGGCGTATCCTTGCGGAGATTCAAAGCGGTCAATTTGCCCGTGAATTTATCCTGGAAAATCAAGCCGGCGCGCCTACATTAAAAGCTCTGCGACGTATAACTCGTCAACACCAAATTGAAAAAGTAGGCGAGCAATTACGCTCGATGATGCCCTGGATTAAGACCAATCGCCTGGTGGATCGAGACAAGAATTAACTGTGTTTAGGAGTTACGTAGTTAAAAAAGAATTTAAGTTATTCTGCGTCAAGAACCCCACTGCTAAAGGCGGGGGCTTGAGAAGTAAAACTCACAAGTTCGAACTTGACCAGCCTAAGTCCAAAGTATCGGACTACGTTTTTGGA